>NZ_CEXQWX010000176.1:0-11914 GCF_982718395.1 Carboxylicivirga sp. | reverse complement strand
GACTGACTCCTACTCAATTTAAAAAGCTCAAAACAAACACACGTAAACCGCTGGATAAAGTATAATCCCAAAATAGTATTACTCTTTTCCAAAATCATGTAAAAGTTATTATATCGATTCTTCCGTTCTTTGTATAGTCTAAGAAACTGGTGCAATGGATATAATTGAAATCTCTCAGGTATTTTTAAGTGATTTTTTAGGTTTAATGGCCGAAATGTCGCCCTATCTCCTGCTTGGTTTTTTCTTTGCGGGTTTGTTACATGCATTTATTCCGCAAAATAAGATTGAACGTTTTTTTAATGGAAACCGGGTAAAATCATCGGTATGGGCATCACTCTTTGGTATACCATTGCCTCTATGTTCGTGTGGAGTTATACCAACCGGGGCAGCCTTATACAAAAATGGTGCTTCAAAAGGAGGTACCATTTCCTTCCTTATATCAACTCCACAAACAGGAGTTGACTCCATGTTGGCTACCTTTTCGTTAATGGGATTACCATTTGCAATCGTCAGACCTCTTGCTGCTTTAATAACCGGTATTACAGGTGGTATCATCACAAGTTCCATTACCAAAACAGAAAGTACAAACAAGCTTAGTGAGCCATCCGAAAGAAGATACAGTTCTTTCAATGAAAAAATAAAAGACGCCTTGCGTTACGGATTTGTTGAGTTTATCCAGGATATATCAAAGTGGTTATTGATTGGGCTGGTATTAGCCGCTATTATTTCAGCTCTCATCCCTAATGACTTCTTTGAACTGCTTAATATGCCTCCTCTCCTGCAGATGCTGATGATTTTAGTCGTTTCAATTCCCTTATATATCTGTGCCACGGGATCAATACCTTTGGCAACCATCCTGATTTTAAAAGGTATCAGCCCGGGAGCTGCCTTTGTTTTATTAATGGCCGGACCAGCCACAAATGCAGCCACCATAACCGTTATTGCACGTACACTTGGTAAGAAGAGTTTATTCACTTACCTGGGAACCATTATTACGGGGGCATTATTATTTGGATTACTCATTGATTATGCCTTACCAACAGAATGGTTCACCCAATTTGCATCTCAACATATTGGTCATCATCATGAATATGTAAGTAATTGGTGGCAATATTCATCGGCTGTTATTTTAGGTCTGCTCATTGTCAATGGATACCTGCAAAGGCACAGAAAAAGTACACAAACAAATATTAACACGGTAAATAATAATAGAATGAAAGTTCAAACAATCCAGGTCGAAGGCATGTCGTGCAACCATTGTAAGAATAATGTTGAATCAAACCTCAACAAACTTTCTTATATCAACCAGGTTGAGGTTAACCTGCCTCAAAAAACGGTACGACTCGAAGGCGAGCAAATAGATATGGAAGAAGTCAAAGAAACAATTCACAAGCTCGGGTACAAAGTCCCATAACCTTTACAGGCAATTATTTTAGAATTAGATGAGAAAAATTAAATCCTTATTAAAAAAATATGCCCGACCACTAATCGGTGGATTAATTGGCCTGGTTGCCGGTTACTTGTATTGGAGATTTGTGGGCTGCTCAAGTGGTTCATGTGCTATTACCTCAAGTCCGATTAAAAGTTCATTATATGGTTTTATTTCTGGCATATTAATAATGCGAATTAAGAGATAAAGAGACAGCAGTGTACCGCACTTTCAGAGCCTTATTATCGTTCATTGAAGGGTTTCACCTTTCGTTCCTAAGTATAAAAGCAATACTTAATAGTCCTGAAAGGACGATACATGTCAGCATAGTCCGTTAGGGCTATGTTTAGACAGATAAAGGAATTGAGGACTGTAAGTCCGGCACATTTATCATTTAAAAGTTAATTTTATCCACTGATTCGTATTAAGGACTGTACTTATAAGAAAACAACTAGTCAGTAAGCACTATGGAATTTAAAAAGTTAGAAATCAAACCGGAAGGAAACTGGTTTAAACGCACGATCAAATCAACTCACTTAAAAAAAACAGTTATTGTCAGCCTCATTTGTGCTCTCATTGGGTATATCATTTTTTATTTCGGACAAGGTGCCGGCACTCAAGAATTCTGGAATGATGATGCTTTGCAAAACACAGCTATTGGACTTGCCATTGGCATTTACCTCACCAATAGTCCATGCGCCAGGGGCAGGTGCTAGCGTATATTATAGATATGCGCTAACAATGCAATTCCAAATCATTTTGGTAGAAGAATGACTCCAATTAAAAGAACCCTTTTGTTTGTTTTTTCTCTTTAAAATCTTTCTTATCAATCGACTTTACTTCATTCCCTTTATCTATTGAGAATGATATTTTGGCCATAAATAAATTCTTCAGCAGACCCACTCTGGTTGTTGTGTGATCTTTGTAAGTATCGTATTCGAAGTAATCTTCCATTGAATAACTTACCCCCCACTCTACGGGCAAAATATAAAGGAATGTAACTGCCATCTTACCCTTAAAAAATGGTTGTTTAACAATGCAGCCCAGGTAATCATTGTCATTATTAAAATAGCCGTGTGCCTGTATCTTTTTTGCGTTCATTTTTTTAAACATCAAGGCATACAGGGTTTTGTGTCTTCCTGAAAGGAACAGAACATTACTGTTAATGTTATAATCCTTAATGGAATTATTGTGGTTGCCGTATTCGGTTCGATCATTATTATAAGACGCCGTCAGGTTGAAGAACATTTTTTTGGGTATTAAACTTAGCTTTGTACTCATCTTAACACCGTATGATTCATGTTTATCAAGATTTGAATAGCTATAAAGAAAATAGTCATCTTCCAACTCCCCTGTTTTTGAGATAAAATTATTGGTGTAACTATAAAACGGTTCAATGCTTAGCTTATTCTTAAACAGCTTAAAATCCAGGGAACTTGTATAGCTCGTTGAGTAATTCAGGTAGGGATTTCCAACTTCATGGGTAAATCGATCTATGGTAAGCTCATTAGGATTAATCTGCGATGCATAAGGATATTCACTTTGAGAGTTGATATTTAACGTGATGCTTAGTTTTTTGCTTTGCTTATAGTTAATGCTTAAATACGGCTGTACTGAATTGTTATAGTTTGTTTGACCAGCTGTTTTCAATATGTTCTGTTCAAGGGCAAATCCTGCCTTAGCTTTTACCTTGCCTTTAGGTGTATAGCTTAAATATGCGTAAAGCAGGTTTCTTATGTCTTTGTTGGTTTCGGTACTCTTCTCACCTGTTAAAGAAAGATAGTTGTATTTATAAGAGCGGTATACGTTTTTGTATCCAACATCCAAAGCATAGGTTTTATTAAATTGATGATTGAAGTTAACGTCAAAGATGGAGGCATTTCGCCTGGTATTTAACCTTTGGTTCATTTCATTCCCTGTGGTTTCTGTATATAAATTCCGTTGTTTCGATTCGTTTATATTGTAAGCGTAATCTAATTCCACTCTATTGTTTTCAGAGATTTTATACCGGTAAGCTAATTGAGAATACCAGGTATTTTCCGATTGCTCGTTCAATAAAGCGGACTCAAATATCTCCTTTCCGTCATTTACGTTTAGAATATTGTTATAGCTTCTGTTTGTACTGTTTTTTGATATTGGCGAATGAATAATATTTGTTTCCAGGCTTAAACTTTGAGATGGAGTTAAGAACAGGTCGGTACCCAAAACCCAATTATGCGATAAACCATCTCTGATTGAATTAGGTTCAGTAATTGGTTCTTTTACCAAGCCTTCTTCTCCAAGTTGTTTTAAGTTTTCGACCGTTACATTGGTATTTGATTTTGTATGAGCATACGATCCATAAACATTGACTTTTTTGATGCTATAAGTTAAATCAATTGAAGCCATGTTTTTAAATAACACATCATCGCCATTGGATTGGTCAAGCGAATAAAAACTCTGTTCTTCAAGATAAATATTGTAGCCGCTGAAGTTCTTTTTTAAGATGATATTAATAACAGACGAATACCCTTCGCTGATGTATCGCCCGGTTGGATTTCTTGAAACTTCTATTCGACTTACCCGATCAGGTGGCAACTTCTTTATGTACGCTTGTTCCTTTTTCACTCCATCTACCAATAACAGCACATTCTCCTCATTGTCAACCCTGATTGAGTTATCCAGCGGATCTATGCTAATACCTCTGATTTTTGAGAGTAAATCATTAACATTATTCGTTCCGGCTTTAAAATCTTTTGTAACGGTCTGAACACTTCGATCAAATTGTTCCGTATAGCTCGATGCTGTGATATTAACCGCCTGAAGCTTGTTATCATCAATCTCCATCAAAATGGTATTCAAATAAAGGTTTTGACTTTCTACACTAATCCTTTGATGAATTGTTTTATAACCAAGAAAACGAATATCCATATGATATTGTCCCGGCTCTATATTAAATACAAACTCCCCCCTGGAATCTGTAATCAGTGAAGTAACGACAGAATCATTTTCATTGGTGCTTACAACTATCGTTGCAAATTCTATTACTTCTTTGGTTGATGCGTCTTTTAAGCGACCATGAACCTGGTGTGTGATTGCGTAAGTATTAATCGTCAGGGTAGAAATAATCAGGGCAAAAAAGTATCTCATTGGATTATAATTTGGCCCGAATATAATCAATTGTTTTTATTCAACTAAGTTATTAGTTGAATAATTGTATATTCATGCAAATTATATTGACCGTCTCAAACTACATTGTTAAGATTCCAATCAACAGTTGAAATTAAAGCAGAACATATATGTATCAGACTTACAGTCCTCAAAATCATAAATTTTATATCCATAGCCCTATCGGACTATGCTGATATGTATCGTCCTTTTCAGGACTGATAAAAAATCCAAACAATTGGCCTGAAAGGCCTATGCATAAAAGCGCAGGGTGAAGCCCTGCGATCAATACAACAAAATGAAAAAGCACTGAAAGTGCGATACATACATACTTATTTCAACCATTGATTCGCATTTAAGGTCAATATAACAGACTTATCCGATGAATATTGCATATCGGTCATATTCATCGGATAAGTAGGGCAAAACGCCTGTGCGTTCTTCTTTCTATAGCTTTCGACATGGCAATTCCATATCATTTTGGTAAACGGATCGAATCTTTATTGGCAGCTTACTCATAAAGATTCGATCCGTAAAACATTACCTGCGATTCTCCCCTGCTTAAAAACAAATCCTACTCTATTTACTATCTTTGTTTGAATAAAGCTCAACACATGACACCAGGATTTCTTAACGCTATAGCTAACTATTTCCATCAAAATAAAAAGAATGAGTTGGCAGACTACTGCTTTGTTTTTCCAAGTCAGCGAGCCGGTATTTTCTTTACTAATCATCTCCGGCAGTTAGTTGACCGTCCAAGCTGGGCTCCCAAGGTAATGACCATCAACGATTTTTTTGCTTCGTTATCAAAATCCATCGTGGCCGATAATATTACGCTTTTGTTTTCCTTACACCTGGTCTACAATCAAGTCACAGGAAAAGACAGCACCTTTGATGAATTCCTGCCATGGGGCGAAATGTTTCTGGGCGATTTTGATGACATCGACAAATACCTGGTGGATGTAGACCAGCTCTTCTCTAATCTTATTTCGTTAAAAGCGCTGGATGACGATTACAGTCATTTATCCCCAAAGCAGTTGGAGGCCATCAGAACCTTTTGGGGCACTTTTAAAGCTGACCAATTATCTTCACACCAAAATCATTTTCTCGAAAACTGGGAGCATATACCTCACGTTTACAAGGCTTTTAGAAGTTATTTAAAAGAGCAGTCACTGGCTTTTGAAGGCATGGTATATCGCGAAATTGCCGATCAGCTAATTAATGAAGAGATACTGGATATCCCTTGGGAAAAAGTTGTTTTTGTAGGCTTAAATGCATTAACTCCAGCCGAGAAAAAGCTGATGGATCATCTTCAGAAAAGAAGGCTGGCTCAATTCTTCTGGGACTATTCGCCCTGGATGGAAAAGGATGCTGACAACGCTTTCCACACACGAGGCCCTGGCCTGTTTGTTAACGAAAATAAAAACAGGTATCCAGCTCCTAAAGACTTTGTTTTACCCCTGAATAACGAAGGGCCGGATATTACCATTACGGCTGTTGCCAATCCCACCGAACAACTAAAATCAGTTCACTCTTTTTTAAGTTCATCATACGAAAGTGATCTGAAAACAGCTGTTGTGCTGGCCGACGAAACTTTGTTGATGCCAACCCTGCATGGAATACCCGAAAATGTAGACCGCATCAACGTCACCATGGGGTATCCTTTGAATAATACTCCTGTTTATGGGCTGGTCAACCTGTTGTTCGAACTGCAGCGTAATGCCCGAAGTAGTCGCGAAGGTACCTGGCTATATCACCGTCACGTGCTCCCTGTTCTGCAGCATCAGTATATATCATTACTGGCACCTGAAGATTGCCGGAATCTGCACAAGAAACTGGTGAAGGAAAACATCATTTTCACAAAAGCCAGAGATATACAGATCAACCCACTGTTTAAACTCCTGTTTAAGAAGGTGAATGATGGTAGTGGACTGGCCGATTATTTAAATAAAATCCTGACAAAGATTTATGAACTACTGCATCCTCAGGAGGATAAACTATTGGAACAAGAGTTTGTGTTTGCATTGCATAAAAGCATTGTTCGCTTGCAGGATTTATTGGAGCAAAACCAACAGGCTGACATCACCACCGAAACATGGATTAAGCTCTATAAAAAGCTGGCCGATTTTCAGACGGTCCCCTTTAAAGGCGAGCCACTGGCAGGTTTACAGGTAATGGGAATACTGGAAACACGTGCCCTCGATTTTGACAAACTGATTATTTTGGATTTAAATGAAGGTGTTTTCCCAAAAACATCGGCACCCAACACCTTTATACCCTCTACTCTAAGAGCCGGTTTTGAATTACCGACCATCGAGTTGCAGGACACCATTTTCTCTTATTACTTTTTCCGGTTGATTCATCGCTGTAAAAAGGTTGAATTACTCTATTCAACAAGGGCTCAGGGTATGAAATCAAATGAAATGAGTCGCTACCTGTATCAGCTTAAATATGAATTTAATGCCCAAATCAATACCCAAACAGCTTCGGGCAATGTGGCTCTGCTAAGTCCGCCAACACCCATTGCTGAAAAAACACCAGTCGTAATGGCGCAACTGGAAGAGTATAAATCGGGTAATAAAAAATTCCTGTCACCCAGTGCTCTATCAGTTTTTATTGAGTGCCCCATGCGCTTTTACTACCAAAAGATTGCAGGTATTCAGGAACCGGATGAGATTACTGAGGAAGCCGATGCCCGTATTTTTGGTCTGATCTTTCATGAGGTAGTAGAAAAGCTCTATGAATCGCACATAGGTAAAGATGTGGAAGCTGCTACCATTGAGAGCTGGATGAAGAACAAGAAACTGCTGGATGATCTAATCCGTGAAGGTTTTAACAAGCATCTTACCGACTATGAAAAAGGACGCAAGGCCTTTACCGAAATACATGGTAAAAACGTCATGGTTTTTGAAGTCATCCGGCGTTATCTGCTACAATTCCTTAAACTGGAAAAGACACGCGCTCCCTTTACCATTGTTGATCTGGAACGTAAGGTAGAACACATTTATAAACATGATCAGCTTAGTATTAACATCGGAGGTTATATTGACCGGTTGGAAAGCAAAGATGGCATCTTAAGTGTGATGGACTATAAAACCGGCACTGGTGATCCTACCATCACCTCCATCGCCGATTTGTTTGACACCGATAAGCATAAAAAGAACAAGGCCACTTTCCAGACTTTGCTCTACTCTCTTATTTTAGATGAAACATCGGAAGAAGTGACACCAATTCAACCATCTGTTATTTGGGTGCGCGATGTATTCAAACGCAGCTATGATACCAGGCTGTTTATAAAATCAGGAAAGGATAAAGCACCTATCCTGCTTCAATCAGTAAAAGAGGAATTTGCCGATGGTTTTAATGCATTGCTCGATACATTGTATAATCCTGAAATTCCCTTTCAAACTGTCGAAAATTTGGATAAATGCAGGTTTTGTACTTATAGAACGATGTGTAATAGGTAGTGAATAGTGGTTAGATATTTGTGATTAGTTGAAAAGTGCAATCATTAAACTCTAAACTCTGATCACTAAACTCTATTCATTATCTTCCAACAAATCCGGCCTTATCTCTTTCGTACGCTCATAAGCCCGTTGCTCACGCCATTCATCTATCTTTGCCTGGTTACCACTTAATAATACATCCGGTACTTTCCAGCCTTTATATTCGGCAGGGCGTGTATACACAGGTGGCGATAGTAATCCATCCTGAAAACTATCAGTAAGCGCAGAAGTTTCATCTGACATAACACCAGGAATCAAGCGAATAATGGCATCCGAAACCACGGCAGCGGCCAGCTCCCCACCTGTCAACACATAATCACCAATGGATATTTCCATGGTTATATAGTTGTCGCGAATGCGTTGATCAACGCCCTTATAATGTCCACACAGAATCATTATATTTTCACCCAGAGATAATGTATTGGCAATTCGCTGTTCGAAGCGCTGACCATCCGGTGTCATATAGATGATATGATCGTAATTCCTCTCTGATTTCAGCTTTTCAATCAAATCAGCAATGGGTTGAATGGTCATTACCATACCTGCACCGCCTCCAAAAGCATAATCATCCACTTTTTTGTGTTTGTCAAGGGTATAATCTCTGATATCATGAAAATACATCTCGGCCAGGCCCTTATCAACGGCCCGCTTCATAATGGATTGAGTTAAAGGACCCTCAAACATTTCCGGGAATAAGGTCAATATATCTATGCGCATGCTGATTATCTATTTTCGGCAAAGATAGCTAAAAGCGATTAGCTGATAACGATTAGCTTTTAGCTTTCTTTTTGTGATAAATAATTTGCCCATTGCCCGATTTACAATATATTCGTAAAAAGAAATTGACGCTAAGGTAAATAGTTGCCTGGCGAAGTAATACGAACTCAAAGCTTATGGAAGCACAAGACCTAAACAAACCGACCGAAAATGGTGCAGGTTTGAATTCAGAAAATCAAACTGAAAATACGCCTGCCAGCAACACACCCGAGAACGAGGTGCCTACTCCTGCAGAGAATACTGCCGAAGAAACAGAAAAATCAGACGTACAAGAAACAGAAGCTACCGACACGACAGCTGAAACTACAGACAACACAGCTGAAACTGTAAGTGAAGATAGTACTGAAGAACCTAAAGAAGAAGAATCCAAAGAAGAGCAACCCAAACTGGAACCTGTTGATCACATCATGCTCACCAAAGAAGAGTTGGTGAAACGCCTGAAGAGTGTGTTAAAAGATTTTCCGGTTGAAAATATAAAAGAAGAGGTTGAAGCCATCAAGTCAGCTTTTTACAAAAAGCATGCTGCTGAAGTTGAAAATATCAAACGTAAATTCATCGAATCGGGTGAATTAGAAGAAAACTTTTCGGCTCCTGTTGACACATTGGAAATTGACCTGAAAAGTTATTTGAAAGAGTTTAAGGAACGACGTGCCGAATTCAACAAGCGACTGGAAGAAGAAAAAGCAGCCAACCTGCAGGCTAAGCTGGATGTGATTGAAGGCATTAAAGAATTGATTAATGGTCAGGAGTCGTTAAATGAAACTTTCCAACACTTTAGAGAATATCAGGAAAAATGGCGTAGTATAGGTTCTATCCCTCAAAACCGTGTGCATGATTTGTGGGAAACCTACAACCATACCATTGAAAACTTTTATAGCTATATAAAGATCAATAAAGAACTTCGAGATCTTGACCTGAAGAAAAACAAAGAAGCGAAGATTGATTTATGCGAGAAAGCAGAACAGCTATTATTGGAACCTACCATTGTTAAAGCATTTAAAACCTTGCAGAAATACCACGAACAGTGGCGCGAAATTGGTCCGGTGCCTCGCGAAGAAAAAGAAGAGATATGGGCGCGCTTCAAAGAAGCTACTTCTAAAATAAACAAGCGTCACCAGGAATATTTTGAAGGTTTAAAAGATCAGCTTCAGAAAAACCTGGAAGCTAAAACAGAGCTTTGTGAAAAAGCCGAAGCACTCTCGGAACTGGAGTTGCACTCTCCAAAAGAATGGGAAGCCAAAAGTAAAGAATTGATTGAGCTGCAAACCATTTGGAAGACCATTGGTTTTGCGCCTAAAAAAGATAACAACCGTATCTACGATCGATTCCGAACTGCTTGCGATAAGTTTTTCAATAATAAGCGTCAGTTCTTTAAGTTGTACAAGTCTGAACAAGCTGAAAACCTCCAGTTAAAGACTGATTTATGTGTTCAGGCTGAAAGTATGAAAGACAGTACAGACTGGAAACGTACTACTGATGAATACATTCGCATTCAGAAGAAATGGAAAGAGATTGGACCAGTACCACGTAAACAATCCGATGCTATCTGGAAACGTTTCAGAACAGCTTGTGATGCGTTCTTTGAGCACAAAAAAGCTTTCTTTAGTAAAAAAGATGAATCACAGGATGAAAACCTGAAATTAAAAGAAGCATTAATCGAAGAAGTTAAGGCTTTTGAGCCCAGCGATAATGCTGAAGAAAACTTCCAGAAACTTCAGGACTTTCAGCATCGCTGGAACGAGATTGGTCATGTACCAATTAGAGAAAAAGATAAGGTTAATCAGGAATTCCGTTCTCACATTAACAGTTATTTCGACAACCTGAACCTGAACGAATTCGAGAAAAATGTTGAGAAGTTCAGAAACAAAATTGAAAGCTACAAAACAGAACATGCCAATGATAAATTAACCCAGGAACGCAATAAGATCATCAACAAGCTGAAACAGCTGGAGAACGACATTACCGTATGGGAAAACAACATTGGTTTCTTTGCAAAGTCTAAAAAATCTGAAGCATTGGTTCGCGACTTTAAGCATAAGATCGAAACGGGACGCCG
Source organism: Carboxylicivirga sp. (assembly GCF_982718395.1). NCBI lineage: Bacteria > Pseudomonadati > Bacteroidota > Bacteroidia > Marinilabiliales > Marinilabiliaceae > Carboxylicivirga > Carboxylicivirga sp. The sequence continues at coordinate 999 of NZ_CEXQWX010000176.1, read as the reverse complement.
TAATATTAAGCTGCTGAATAAAAAGCTGGATATGCTGGAAGGAAAAGAATAAAAGATAGGATTTATATAATCTGAAGACCGGTTTTGTACCGGTCTTTTTTTTGCTCAAATCAACCACTGCATTGTATAATGATACTATATTTGTTGGTTCTAAAAATTAATAACACAGTCAAAAAAAGAGTTGCAGGAAAATTATGGAGCAATTTATTACCGTTATTTCTGAGAAGCGTCATGTTGGTTTTACATTAATACCATTCTATGCCGAATTAAATGAAACCGGCACTCTGAAATTGGTTGAACAGGCCACCACTGAACACATTGCCAGTCAACGATATGATTTCTCACCTGCACAGATTGAGGTTGTTAAGCTGCTCAATACAATTAACGAACAAAACTTATTCAAACGCTTTTCAAAGCAAAAAAACCTCAAACTCTTTTACGAAAAACTGGAAGAAAAATTCACACTGGATCATATTCGTCCGGTAATGGATCAGAAAATATCGGAAGCTCTGGAGATTATTGCATTGGCCGAAATACCGGTTTTCTTTAAGAACCCCAATTACAGTCATATGTATCAATCAGACAGAATAAAACTTAAAACCCTGTTTGATGAACCGCAATTTGAATTTACGCTCGACAATACTGGCTTACGATACTCCCTTAAGATAAAAACCGAAAATGGTGAAATGGGCTTAACTAACCGCGAGGTACTTGAAGTAACAGCCTCCCCTTGCTCCTTTCTGATCAATAACCAACTTTTTCGTTTCCAGAATATTGATAGCAAAAAGTTCAGACCATTCCAAAAGGTAAATCACCTGCTCATACCTGAACGAAGTGTAGATACATACATGTCTACTTTCGTTGAGAACTGTGTGCGTGATTATCATGTTAAAGTGGAAGGTTTCTTTATCAATAACAAGGCAGCCAAACTAAAACCCATTCTGGTTCTTGAAAAAGATTTAGCGCATCTGCCAGTATTAACACTCAAGTTTAAATACG
>NZ_CEXQWX010000175.1:0-11987 GCF_982718395.1 Carboxylicivirga sp. | reverse complement strand
GCTAATGCCAAATGGCGTTCGCGAACATGACCTTTGCTCAGATTCTTCTTAATCGCCTTAAAGCCTAACTCATAACCAAAACCGACTTCTTTAAACCAATCATTTAGTTTTAATGTCATCTCTTCTGAACGCTTGTTGTTCAAAGCCATAATTCCATCCAGAATCCCCTGATCTTCTTCAGTCAAAACAGAAGGATATGCCAAAGCTTTGCCACTAAGATAAATACGCCCTGGATTAGACGGGTCATTGATCAACAATCCATTCTTTTGATCCTCACGATTAATGCCAATAAACTCCACATTAAACATGGGATAAAGTCCTCTTTTAAAGGCACCTTCACACCATTGCCCATATGCTTCGAAAGTATTAAAATCATTCACGCCTACCACATGTACATTTTCTTCTAATGCCTGATCCAGTGCTTCATCGATTGAACTAAAAGCACTGAAAGAAAAAGGAGTATGCAGATGATTATTAACCAATAAAGGCTGATTCTCTGCAGAAATGGTTTCAGGTGAGAAATCTTTTACATAATCTAAATAGCCCATATTCAGCAGAATTAAATACCTAGTTTTGAGCGACGAATCATTTCCGCATTGGTAAAATTGTTGCTTACCATATGTCCTTTCAAAGGCACAATTTTTTCATGAATGGCATCTAGCATCCACTCTTTAGTTGGGAAGAAATAGTCTTCCAACTCGTACGCTGGTGTAATCCAGTTGCGCGAACCAACTACCACAGGCGGTGCATCTAACTCGTCAAAAGCCAGTTCAGTAATGCGCTGCGCCATATCTTTCAGGAAGGAACCACGTTCGTTAGCATCACTGGTTAATAAGATACGACCAGTTTTCTTCAAACTTTCAACAACCGGTTCGTAGTTGAACGGCACAATGGAACGGGCATCAATTACTTCGGCCGACATACCATACTTCTCTTCCAGCTCTTTAGCCGCTTCCAATGCACGATAAACGTTAGCACCAATTGATAGTATTGTAATGTCTTTACCTTCTTTCTTCACATCCGGCTCACCAAATGGAATTTCATAATATTCTTCAGGTACACCTCCCTGGTGGAATTGCTCACCAATATCATAAATACGCTGGCTCTCGAAGAAAATAACCGGGTCGGTTCCCTGGAGGGCTGTATTCATCAATCCTTTGGCATCGTATGGTGTTGCCGGGAAACAAACTTTCAAACCCGGAATATGCGCTACCAATGATGACCAATCCTGCGAGTGCTGTGCCCCGTATTTAGAACCAACCGATACACGGATTACCACCGGCATCTTAATTACATTACCCGACATAGCCTGCCACTTAGGCAACTGGTTAAACACCTCATCACCACAACGACCTAAGAAATCGCAATACATGATTTCAGGAATCACACGACCACCACACATGGCATAACCAATAGCTGTACCAATAATAGAAGCCTCAGAAATAGGCGAGTTAAACAAGCGCTGGTAAGGCAATGCCTCAGTCAATCCGCGGTACACGGCAAATGCACCACCCCAATCGCGGTTTTCTTCACCATAAGCGATTAATGTTGGATCTTTATAGAAACGGTCAACAATGGCTTCGAACAAACCATCGCGCAATTGATACTGCTTAATTTTCGAGAATGGCTTGCCATTGGCATCAAAAGCAAAACGCTCTTTCTTGGCAATCTGCTTCACACGCGGGTTCTCTTCCATCGGATGATTCACTTCCACCGGACGATCTTCCATCTTGTCTTCACTGCCTTCAGAGAACATCATCTCTCCGATAATCTCAGGATGCTTCACCAAATCCATACGTGGTGACACCTCTTCGTCGATGGCTAAAGTCATGGAATATTTCATCAACTCAGTCACATCAGCCTTAATACCATCTAATTCATCCTGAGCAACAATACCTGCCCTCACCAACTCAGCTCCGAATGAAGCAATACAATCCTGCTTTTCCCATGCCTCAATCTCTTCTTTAATGCGGTATGAAGAGGCATCGGATGGCGAGTGACCACTATAACGATAGGTTAGTACGTCTAATAATACAGGACCTTTTTTATCTTTTAATAATTCCAGTTTGCGCTGATAAGCATCGATCACGGCCAATGGATTATAACCATCCACTCGCTCAGCGTGCATGCTATCGCGATTAACACCGGCTCCAATACGTGCGGCAATGTCGTAGCCCATGGTTTCACCACAAGTTTGACCACCCATACCGTACTGGTTATTCATGATGTTGAAGATGATTGGTAAACCACCCTTATAGGCACCTTCCCACAATTGCTCAAACTGATCCATCGATGCAAAAGCCAATCCTTCCCAAACAGGGCCACAGGCCATGGAAGCATCGCCAATATTAGCAACCACAACACCATCTTTCTGATTCACTTTCTTAAACAAGGCAGCACCAACAGCGATATCACCCGAACCACCTACAATGGCATTGTTTGGATAGACACCAAATGGCGTAAAGAAGGCATGCATCGATCCTCCTAAACCTTTGTTAAAGCCTGTTTCGCGGGCAAAAATCTCAGCCAGTGTTCCGTAAACCAGGAAGCGGCGCGCCAGCGATTTTAAATCACCCTGATGATTCTCTGATACAATCTTTAAAATTGTTCCGTCGAAGAAGTTTTTCATCACTTCCATCAAGGCCTCATCATCCATTTTATGAATGGCTGACATTCCTTTCGCTAATATCTCACCATGCGAACGGTGCGAACCAAAAATAAAGTCTTGCTCATCGAGGTGGTAAGCCATACCAACTGCGGCTGATTCCTGACCAATGGATAAGTGAGCCGGACCGGGGTGATTGTAACCAATCCCCTGGTATTCTCCCTTTACTTTAATTTCATTCAACATGGTTTCGAATTCACGAATCAGAACCATATCGTGGTAAATACCGACAAATTGCTCTTTTGAGAAATTTACTTTCTCGTCTTCGATTGTTTTATCATATTGATTGACCGGTATATCTTTAAATTCTATTTTACTTGATTGACGAACCTTTGCTGGATCTATAAATTGTGACTTTGGCATTTTCTATTCTTTTATAATTAGCAACTGAGATTAATGGGAATGAGCGAATACCGTTTCCCTGAATATTTCTGAAACAGTCGGGTGCGGTAACACCACCTGTTCCATTTCTTTCAATGTCATTTCATTTTCGATGGCCATGCAGGCCCCATAGATCATTTCGCTGGAAGGATTACCTAGCATATGCACCCCTAATACTTCACCGTATTTAGCACCAACCAGCACTTTACAAAGGCCTGAACCACCTTCATTTTCGGCAATAAAACGACCCGCATAAGCCATTGGTAATTTAGCAACTTTCACATCGATGCCTTTAGCCTTGGCAGTTTCCTCGGTTAATCCAACACCCGAAACTTCCGGATTGGTGTAAACAACTCCAGGAATAGCATTGTATCGCATTTGATCTTCTCCTCCGCTAAGATTATTGACAACAACTTCACCTTCGCGACTGGCCGTATGAGCCAAAAGAGAGAAGCCGGTAACATCACCAGCAGCATATACATTAGGTATGTTGGTACGCATTTTCTCATCCACCTTGATGCCACCTTTAAATAGCTCCACACCCAGATTCTCCAAACCAAAGCCATTAACAACAGGTCGGCGTCCAACGCTCATTAATATTTTATCGCCTTGAACCGCTTTTGTCTGTCCGTCTTTTTCAAAGAACACCTTATTGCTTTCAACTTTAGTGACTTTTGATGACAGGTTAAACTCGATTCCTCTTTTAGCATATTGCTGGCGCAATAGGGCACTCATCTCTACGTCCATTCCGGTCAGAATCTCATCCATCATTTCCACAATGGTAACCTTGGTTCCAAGGCTATTAAAGAAGCTGGCGAATTCCATTCCAATAACTCCGCCGCCAATAATTACCAACTCATCAGGCTGCTTTTCCAATTGCAGGATTTCCCGGTTGGTTAATATATCCGAATTGTCTTCCACTCCCGGTATTGGCGGGATAAAAGCTTCAGAACCCGTGCAAATGAGCAGGTTCGAAGCCAATATCTCTCCTTCATGAAATGCTAATTCGATACCCCGTTGGGTACGTCCTTTAATAAAAGCAGCGTCATTCATAACTTCCACTTTAAACTGTTTCATTTTGGCACCAACGCCACCGACGAGTTTCCTAACCACCTTCTTTTTACGTGCCATCATTTTGTCAAAACTGAAGGATAAATCCCCTGCTTCAACACCATACTTATTCCCAGCCTTGGCATTATCGTACAGCTTGGCACTGTATAATAAGGTTTTGGTAGGCATGCATCCTTCATTGAGGCACACACCACCTAATTCTTTCTTTTCGAAAAGTACTACTTTCAGGCCTTTGGCACCGGCGCGTTCAGCCGCTACATATCCGGCAGGCCCGCCTCCGATTATTGCTAAATCATATCTGTTTTCCATGGCTTAAAAGTCGATTGTCAGGTTTTCAATTTCAATGGCAATCTGCTTCAGGAAGCGCGTTGCCAATCCGCCATCCAATGCCTGGTGGTCGTATGTCAGACTGAGACCAATATAAGGCACAAAGCCATAAGCTCCGCCACCCAAATCGGCCGGACGGGGCACAATGGTGTTAACACCTAAGATGGCGACCTGTGGTAAGTTGATTACCGGTGTAAACATTTCCACTCCGTAATTACCCAGGTTGGAAACGGTAAACGAAGCGGCTTCTGATGATAATAACTCAGGATCGATACTTCCCTGACGGCACGATTCAGCTACCTCTTTAAACTGGTTTGATAAGCCTGTTATCGATAAATCATCCGCATTTTTAATAACCGGAACCATTAAGCCTCGGTCGGTATCTACAGCCAGGCCTAAATGAACTTTATTAAAATACTTAACGCTATCGCCTAAAAAGTGGGCATTGGCATCGGGAAACTGCTTTAATGCTTTAATAACCGCAAAACATACCATATCGTTAATGGTGATATTCGGTGCTCCTTCTGTTGCTTTTACTTGTTGACGCAGTTCGAGCAAACGGCGGGCATCAGCACCCAAATGGTGAGTTAACTGCGCTGAATTTTGCAGGGAAGCATGCATTGCTTTTGCTATCAGCTTGCGAATATTTGGTAATTTCTTAATCTCAAAATCATTGGCGTAAACCGGATTGGCAGAAAGGTCAGCTGCTCTTACCATGCCGTCCAATCCACTTCCTTTGTCAGGCATCTCCAGACCTTCTTGTTTCATCACTTCTTTGGCTAATGGACTAGTTTTTGGCATCGAAGCCAAGTAAGCTTCTATATCCCTTACGATGATTCGACCTTCGGGGCCTGAACCTTCTATCATCTCATATGGAACAAGCTCCGCATTAGCGATTTTTCTGGCACGTGGAGATATCTTTACCTTATCTCCATTCACCGTTTCCTTTAACACCAGTTCAACTTGCAATTCTTTATCCTCTATTACTTCTGCAGGCTCAGAGGTATCTTCTTTTTCTTCTGCTCCACCTCCCTGTTGAAACGAACTGATATCTTCTCCAGCCTGTCCAACTACACCAATGTTTTGAAGAACAGGAATTTCATCTCCAGCTTCACAAAAAGTTGCTAAAAGTATCCCTTCTTCTTCCGCTTCCTGTTCAAAAGAAGCTTTATCTGTTTCGTATGCAAATAATATATCACCTTTCCTGATCTCATCTCCCACTTGTTTATACCAGTCTGTAAATATGCAGGATTCAACAGATTGCCCCTGGCGAGGCATAATGATTGCGTTAGCCATGATTCATTTTGTTTTGAAACAAAGTTATTTACGATCACATGTATATACAAGTTAATTTTTAATTTTAATCTTTATTACTCATTAACAACATCTTGACACCATTTACAAGTAACTTGTATATACATTTATATTCACTTATATTTACAAAAATTTCAAATATGACATTAAAAAAGGAGTTACCTCCATACAAAATTCTTTACGAACAATTACGAAAACATATTACGGACGGTAAATATAACAGGGGTGATATCTTGCCTTCTGAAAATGAATTATGCACCACTCACCAGGTGACGCGCCCCACAGTACGTAAGGCACTGGACCGCTTAGTACATGAAGGCTATATCCGCAAAAAGCAAGGGAAGGGAAGCATAGTGCAAGGGCAACCACAGGGTGTTGGTATCCTGTCGCTTTCCGGGACTACTTCGGCCATTGGTAAAGATAACCTGGAGACTAAAATAATTGTTAAGCCAACGCTTGTAATGTGCGAAGATGCTTTTGGCTTTCCGCTACTTGACTTTGAGAAAGAAGTAGGTTGCTACTGTCTGGAACGGTTGAGGATCATGAATAAACAACCTATATTCTACGATATCACGCTTGTTCCAAACATTAATTTACCACGTTTTAGCAGTCGTAATTTTGAAAATCGCTCTTTATTTGAGATTATGCGTACATCGTACCAGATCGAAATAAGTGGAGGAGAACAAAAGCTAATGGCCATAACTGCAGACGAGAAAATTCAACAGTATTTCAATGTAGCAGCAGGTCATCCAATTTTAAGATTAGACCGAAAAATGGAAACCAGCAAAGAAGGTTTTTTCTTTTACAGTCAGGTGTATTGTAACACTGAGAATTATGGCTTGTACGGTACTTTTTAGACTTTATAATATCAAGATTCAAGATTGATTCAAATGGTGGAAAAAATGCTTCAGACAATAGTAAATAAGCATGAATAACAAGATACAAAGGCCATCAATAGCGGATCCTTCGGACATTAATCAAACATTTCCGAGGTATGAAATTAACGTTCATTGCTGTAGGTACTGGTGGCTTCAAAACTGGGAATTCAAGGATTTATCGTTCCCATTCTGGAGAGTGTATCACAATAGTTTTGAAGGTGCTGCTATTATTTATAATAACGATCATATCCAAATTACTCCTGACAGATTAATTCTTATTGCACCCAACACTTCTTACTCCACATACTTGTTTAATCACAATATTCCCCAACATGGATATTCATTAAAAGGCGGCAGAGTAAGTCAAAAACTGCCTTTGAACGAACAATACTTGCTCCATTTATTTATTCATTTTAACCTTGGCATGCCATATGATAACGCTCAGCCAGGAATATACTCACTCCCCATCAGTAAAGAAATAAATACGATGCTGGCAGGTATCAAAAAGCACCTGAATTACGAGCATGCCCGCTTCACATTTCAATCAACATTATCTATTAATGCCATCATTAATTATCTATTATCTTCATTACCTGAAGAGAAGTGGCACAATATAACCAGTGATAACCGCATCCTTAAGGTCATAAGTCATATTGAGAAATGCTTAACATCAGAACTCAACAATACCAAATTATCTCAAATTGCCTCAATGGCAACCAATGCTTTTACAAGACTATTTACCAATGAAACAGGTGTATCACCACAAAAGTACGTTAAGAAAAAGCGTATTGACAAAGCTTGTATCCTGCTTCACCATTCAAGTCTTTCTATTGAGCAAATTTCTGCGAGATGTGGTTTCGCCGACCGATATCACTTCACGCGCATTTTCACTCAAGTAACAGGTTATTCACCAGCCCGGTATAAAAAAGAATTTAGGATTTACACTTAAAAGTCTTATGACTTTAAATTCATCTAAACCAGGTAGATGGCGTGAGAAAATAAATCTCACTAGTGCACCTCCCATATACACCACCATACATACGGTTCCGTATACGGCAGTTCCCAGTGCACCTTCTTAAAAAAATGAAAGAAGGTTGAATCTCGCTTTCAATTATCCAAATGAGAAACATCACTCTCGCTTATTTTCGGATTCCGTCCTATCTTCCAGCGAGGAGCCTCTTTCGAGCACCTGGCTACAAACGACTCATTTGGTAACAGTTAATTCTTACCCCTATACCAGGTTCAGTCCTTCCCAAATCAATTCATAACTCGGTACAGTGACTTCAGCTGACTTCTCACAAACCTTTTGCGACCGTATTTCATACTACGTTTAAATACATCCATGAGACCTCCCTTGGTAAGATAAATAAGTACATCCAACAAGCCACGGCTGTTGAGATATATCAATTATTTGTTTTACTCACAGACTATCTTTCATTCTGATAATATTTCTTTATTTTAATGTAAAGGCAATAGTATCTCCTTTTTTGATTATTGTATTTTTAAAAGTTTTCACTTTACTATGATCTAAAATAAACTTTTTGATTTTCAAATCACTTCCTAACACTTTTAACTGAACATCATCTCCTTCAATACTTACCGTACCATAACTGTAACCGTTTGACCAAAACCACACTCCATTTCGTTTCTTAAAATTCATAGATTGTGTAACCGCTGAATAACTAAAACCCGTATGCGCTAATATACTTGCCCATGCTGCCATAGCTCTTACATAATGATTACCACATTCAATCTCATTAAAAGGATTACGACGCACACCATTATAGCGATCTCTGATACTTGATATCACTTTCAGCCCATCTTCTTCCATTCCTTCATAAAGCATGCCCACAGCAGCTGTATATTCGAATCCTGTCATTAACTCAGGAAAATAGGGGAATGGAACTTTAGGTCTGCCTTTCGGAAAACTGGCCATCAATAAACCAGACTCATCACCCATGGCATAAGAACGCATTTTGTTGAAATGATTATGAAGATTGTCTTTATAATTATATTTCATGATGCTTTGCATAGTAGTACGAGCATTTTCAGGTTTTATCAAATAACCTAAGCCACAAATATGCGACATATATTGCCCTACCATCTGATCAACCAAACAGCCTTTATCTAACTGATAATCGGGATTACTAACATCTTTTGCGCCCATACCAGCCATTAAGCCAGGAGCTATATCATCACGACTGGCAGGTGGCATTATAATTTGCTCATAATACTCACCATTGAACAAGTTTTCATCAGTCCACTTGCTTCCGGCCTGATATAATTTTTTACATTTAGATGATAATTTCTTATCACCTACAACATAAGCCATCTCTATGGTTGCCTTTAAAGCTCCTAAATACCATAATTGCATTTGTGGGTTAGGGCCAAAATACTCAACATCCATGGTATTGTGCTGGCATCCTTCCATAACTCCATCTACATCTCCATCCCAGCCTTTCTCAATCCAACAAAACTCTAGAGCCTTTTTAACGTTATCCCAATGTTCCTTCAGAAACTCATCATCTCCGGAAAGCTGCCATTCACGGTACATTTTCATGATACATCCCATCTGGCCATCAGCTGCCACACCAATCCATTGTGCCCTGCTTAATGGCAAACCAACTCGAAATGACATAGCTCCGTTAGCTCTCGTTGCATAATTAAACTCAACATTTCGCATTGTTTTCGCTAATTCTCCAAACATAAAAGGAACAGTCTGTTCATAATTCCATACATGCGTACAGGAACCGGCACATGAACCAACTTGATCCATTGATCCTTCCCATCCCATAAGATGACCACTGGCAATTCTAAAAACAGTTTGTGAACGTAAAGTACTCAAGTTAAATAGTGCTGCTTCTTTAATTGGCAATGGCAAATCTGATTTGACAAATGAATTGACAAATTGTAAGGTTTTACTTTCCAGCTCTTTCAATTTAGGATATGTCTTTTTAATCACATCTTTAGCATCTTTATATTGCTCTGTGTAGTAATTACCAACAACTTCTTGCGACCATCCTTTTCTATTTGGGAAATGCCATGTTAAATAAAATTCAAATTCTTTAGTGCTATTAGCAGGTATCTTCTGCTTAACTGATAATGATGCCATGGGATCATCATCCGCAAGTTTATCCTTTTCCGACAACAAACCATCTGCACTAAAATCATCCCAAAAATCCAACATTCCATTAAACCAAACTCTATCAACCACTGAAGATGTTCGATAAGTAATTTGACCACTATTATCTGTTGAGAGAGCCATGGTTCCCCATGCAGGGTCATCTTCATTAATATCGCCGGGTAAAAAGTCAATACCTTTTAACTGGCCATCATCAAAAAATTTGTTAATGTTTTTTTTCGCACCATAATAATCTCTTTCACCTCTCCAGTCAACACGATATTTACTTCCATCTTTACCAATAAAATTACGTATAGAACCACAAACTGACACTTCAATATCTTGATTAGTCTTGTTCGTTACTTCATAACGTAATACAGCAATAGGAATCCCACTGGCATCAGCATCACCGGGAACTAATGGATTAAAAGCTTTAATCTTTACATCAACAGGCACATTTTCATCTGAAAGATTAACAACACCAAAAGGATAAGCTGCATCAAAAGTAGCATTACTAAATCGTGGTATGCCATGATGATCAACAGGCTTGCCATCCATATGCTCATATTCATAATCAAATAAAGGTCCAAAAAGTCCTTTGGTCACCTTGTTGGTACCATCATCAATATGAATTGCGAAAAATGGAGCATTATTACCTTTTATAACAGTACTGTAATCAGTACCAGGACGATTCATAATTTCCCAATTCACTAAACTTCCACGACCACTTAAAGATACTGTTCCGGTACCAATACCTCCAATTGGCATCGCAATTTTAGAAATTTGGCTCTCATTATAATGTTTTAATAACGGCCATTTAAGATCATGCAAATTTTGGGTATTTGAAACCTCTTTTGCATTCTCCTGTGCAACTATATTAATGATTGGCATAAAGCCAATCATTAATATTATACTTATATGTTTTAATAAACTCATTGTTATCTATTTACTGAATTTTTAATACAAAAGCATTCTTATCGATATTCCATGTCATATCCGACTGTGGCATCGTTATAATAATATCTTTACCATTTTTTTTCCAACTGCATTTTACATTAGCTCCCAATAAAATGATTTCAGAACTATTTTTTAATTGCAAATCTTTAATAGTCAATTTCTTTTTCCATTGTGGTAAAATGGCATATAAAGTCTCTCCTTTTGTAGTGAAGAACATCTCCTTTACTGCATCGCCTTTAGTTGGATATAATGTTTGTCTCTCGATGTAATCGGCAGTTATGTATTTATCACCGTCTTTCTTTAGCTTAATCTCACGGTTACCTTTACTCCACTGGCAGGGTCTGCTATATGGTTTAGTACCATAAATAGCCTCTCCGTTAATCTTCAGCCAATTTCCTATTTCCATCAATCGTTGTTGCTGAATAACAGGTATCTTACCATCAGCACGAGGACCTACATTTAAACAAAGGTTTCCACCCATACTCACAATATCACTAAGCATCAAGATAAGCTGTTTGCCGGATGCATAATCGGCTAAATCCTCATCCCTGTTATATCCAAAGCTGGTACCGATCCCACGAATTTCTTCCCATAAATGACCTTCTACACCATGCGTTTCATATTCAGTAGTCATATAACCACCATGCTTGTGACGACAACCGGCAAACCATCTGTCATTGATGACAACATAGTCTTTACATGGTGACTCATTATAAAGCCACTGGATAAGCTCTGCACTCTTCCAGTAATCATCACCCTTATCCCATTCTCCATCTGCATAAATCAGATCAGGTGCATATTTATTCACTAAATCCTTAAATTGGGGATGGTAATGCTCATCGACAAACTTCTTGTTGTCTTTCCCTAACGGATAATACCATGGATGATACCACTCATATAAGGAGTAATATAAACCGGCTTTTAATCCTGCATCACGCATGGCCTCAACATATGGGCCTATCAAATCCTTTTTAGGACCAACATCTTTTGCATTCCAGGCGAAGCCACGACCATCCTGGGCGTGTTTATTCGGCCAAAGAGTATATCCGTCATGATGCTTGCTCGTCAGGATAACATATTTAGCACCTGCATTCTTAATTAATTCAGCCCATTCAGCTGGATCATAAAGCTCCGCTTTGAACATCTTTCCAAAATCATAGTAATTGGATTCCTCACCATAAACGGACTTTTGTAAATTTGGAATAGCGTCCCTGTTAGGCTTGTTATTACCAAATATATTATGCTGTTGTAACCAAAACTGATACCATTCAGT
>NZ_CEXQWX010000174.1:0-11999 GCF_982718395.1 Carboxylicivirga sp. | reverse complement strand
TGCCAACCCTGGTGGATTGCTCGACGAAGCCGTAAAGATTGTTAACCTGTTTGTTCCATCTGGCTCAGAAGTGGTGAGCACACGTGGTAAAGTAAAGCAATGGGACAAAACCTATAAGGCCATGCGTCAGCCAATTGACACGGTGATGCCTTTGGCTGTTTTAATCAGTCGTGGTTCAGCTTCGGCTTCAGAAATTGTTTCAGGTGCTTTACAGGATCTGGATCGTGCTGTTGTGATTGGGCAACGCTCTTTTGGTAAAGGATTGGTGCAAACAACCCGTAACCTTTCTTACAATGCTAAACTGAAGGTAACCACAGCCAAGTATTACATTCCTTCGGGTCGATGCATTCAGGCACTTGACTATACCCATCGCGATGAAGATGGTGCGGTTGGTTTAGTGGCCGACTCATTGATTAGTGAATATAAAACCCTTAACGGACGCTCGGTATTTGATGGTGGTGGTATTTCGCCCGATATCCTGGTTAATACACCAAAATATGCCAATGTTACTTTTGCTTTGGTAGTACAGCAAATGATTTTTGATTATGCTACGGAGTTTGTTTTGCGCAACAAAAGCATTGATGCTCCAGAGAAATTTGCTATATCAGAAGATGAATACAATCAATTTATCGAGTTTGTAAAAGCCAAGGAAGATTTCAAATACGAGTCACTATCTCAAGAGAAATTCAAAGAATTGGTAAAAACGGCTAAACGTGAAGGTTATTACGAAAAAGCTAAAGAGGACTTCAATGCAATGGAAACTTTATTGAAGCTCGACGTAGAAAAAGATATGCGCCAGTTTGAGGACGAAATTAAGGAGTTAATGGTATTGGAGATAACTAAGCGTTACTACTACCAAAAAGGCTCCATTAAAGCCAGTTTAGAGAACGATCAGGAGCTGGATGAAGCTATCCAACTATTAAAAGATATGAACGAGTATAATGGCCTGCTGGATGGTACTGTTGCCAGTCATGCCGGTGATCGTCCTTCTCGTTCGAAGAAAAGTTAAGATTGAATTAGTTTACTGATTAGGATGACTATCGCATCAATGTAATAGTCATCCTATCAGTATTAGAAAAAGCACTTGCCGGTTGGTAAGCGCTTTTTTATTAAAATCCATCTTGGTAGGATATTCGAAAAAATACTTCTCCTAAAGTTTCTACTCATCGGACGACTTTAGCAATGGTGTTATAGTCGTCCGATGAATATCTGAAAAAACGCTTTCTTCATAATCAACTCCTCCTTAATTAATTGATCAATCTGCGCCAATTTTTTGCAAGGGTATAGAGTTAATGTTTTTCAGCATATCGATACCCAGATTGCTTCAGTGGATTTTATAGATGTTGACAATTTCTGGATGTTATACCACAAAATTTTTACTTAATTTTAGCTCTCAGCTTAACCAATTCATTTATAAACTTATAATCAACCTTTCACTATGAACCTACAAACTGATTACTCCTTGGCTACACTGCCCAAAGACCGCATTCTGTCCATTGATATACTGCGTGGTGTGGCCGTATTAGGTATCCTGATCCTGAATATCCAGAGTTTTTCTATGATCTTTGCGGCCTATATCAACCCTATTGCCTATGGTGATCTGACGGGCATTAATCTTTGGGTATGGATTATCAGTCATGTGCTGGCAAGCGAGAAATTCATGACCATCTTTTCCATCCTGTTCGGTGCTGGCATCATCCTTCTATACGAGCGCAAAAAGCAACAGGGAAAACATCCCGGCCGGGTACATTATTATCGTAATTTCTGGTTGTTGATTTTCGGGCTTTTACATGCTTATCTCATTTGGTATGGCGATATACTGGTAGCCTATAGTTTATGCGGTTTCTTTGTCTACCTGTTTCGAAAAATGAAACCCAAAGGCCTCATTATTCTGGCTTCATTTTTCTTTATCGTTCCGATTTTATTCAACTTAATGTCTGGTTTATCTCTGCCCTATTGGCCCCAGGAATCTGTGCAGGAAACAATGCAATCGTGGATGCCATCACAGGAAACCATCAGCAACGAAGTTAATTCTATGCAAGGAACATTTTCGGAGCAAATGATCATTCGAGGAAAGCACGCTGTATTTATGCAAACTTTCCTTTTCTTTTTTGGCATTTTCTGGCGCGTTACCGCTCTGATGCTTGTTGGAATGGCTCTGTTTAAAAACGGTGTACTGCTGGCTCAGAAATCAACTTCTTTTTACATGAGAATGCTGGTAATTGGTCTGCTGTTTGGTTACCTGTTAAGTGCCTATGGAGTCTGGCAACTTTTCGATCATCAATGGTCATTCGAGTACGGAATGTTTTTTGGTTACCTGCCAAATTACTTTGCCAGTGTTGCAGTAGCAATGGGATATATTGCTCTGGTAATGCTGATTTCGAAAATTGATAAATGCAAGGGTTTTAAAAATGCGTTTTCTGCCGTTGGTAAAATGGCGTTTAGTAATTATATCCTGATGTCGATCATCGGAAGCTTGTTGTTTTACGGACATGGTCTGGCTTTATTTGGACAGGTAGAACGGATCACCCAGGTAATGATTACACTGGCCATCTGGATTGTGATATTGATTATTTCTCCATTATGGCTTAAAAAGTTTAACTATGGTCCTTTGGAATGGCTGTGGCGCTCATTAACGTATCACAAACGCCTGCCTTTTAGAAAGTAAGATTTTCGCAGATCGGGCATTCTATACCTTTTCCAAAGTTTTGAACTTTGGAAAAGATTCTCATTTTCAAATCGCAATCAATAAAGACATAGTGAATTGTAGTGTCAGTTATAAAAGACACTAACTACCTTGATCTTCAACTTCAGTAACTGGAAGTTCCACGTAAAAAACGGAGCCATTAGGTTGGTTGGATTCTATCCAGATGCGACCATTTAATACTTCAACAATCCTTTTGGCAGTCGCTAGTCCTAAACCGGCACCACTGGCAATATTACTACGATGTTTCACCTGCCTGAAAGGTTCAAATACAGCTTCTCTATCTGATTCATCGATTCCAACACCTGTATCAGCCACCGACATTAATAATGTTCCATTATGACAATCAACACTCAATACAACCTCTCCCTCAGGCGTATATTTTATGGCATTGCTCAGCAGATTATTAAGCAATTGCTGCAATAACAGGCGATCAGCATTAATTCTTTTTGATGCTCCCTCATCATTTATCTCTAACTTTAATAATAAGTTAGCTTGGTTAGCCAGGGGAAGCATTAATTCTTGAGTTTCACGCAACAGGTTATATATATCAAAGATATCATTCATGGGTTTTACTATGCCCGATTCCATCTTGGATAACTGAATAATACTGTCAAGTATTGATAAAAGCTGCTGACCTCCTTTAATCATTAATGACGAATAGTGTAAACGATCATCTTTTGGTACATCATCCAATTCTAGTAACTGAGCAAAGCCGATGATGCTATTCATTGGGGTGCGCACTTCGTGACTGATATTTGTTAAAAAAGCTTTTGTCAGTCGTTCACTTTCTTTTGCTTTATCACGTGCAAGAACCAACTTCTTATTCAACTCAAGTAAATGTTGTTGCTCCTCCTGAAGTGCTTTGGTTTTCTCTTTAACAACTGCATTTAAACGCTTATTAAAAAGAAACATTCCAATTAAAACGGTCAGTATAAAACTGGTTCCTAATAAAATAATTAATCGCAGGCGTTTACTGAAATAAACTCCTTTATAATGATGATAGTACCATTTATTGTGAATCTCTTCCCTCTCCTGACTACTAATCTGATCAATGCCTTTGTTTAATATGGATATCAGCTGTGGCCAGTCATTACGAACAGCTATTGAAAACTCTACTTCATAATCGGTTTCACCTGCAACCTTCAGATTAGCGAATCCTTCCTTTTCAATATAATAGGATGCTGATGCCATACCTATTATCATAGCATCACAAACACCAAAGGAAACCTTTCGCATACCAACCAAAGGGTCTGTAACATAATCTATTTCCAACTCGTGATGATCATTTGTAACCAGATCATCCCACACATAACCTTTGACAATACTCACCCGCATCCCCTTTAAATCACTTATTTCCAATTCGCTTTTAACACTGGTTCGGGTTATTATAACAGCACTGGTTGCCAAATAGGGTGTCGTAAAATTCATGTATTCTAACCTCTGTGGAGTTTCGGCAGCCACACCAAATACATCCACTTCTTTATTTTTGGCTGCCTCAATAATAGTCTCCCAATCCTGCTCGTGAACCACCTGAAAACGAACACCTGTTTTTTTCTCGAGCAAGCGAATATAATCAGCTCCTATCCCTGAATAAATCCCTTTGTCATCGTAAAACTCAAAGGGTGCAAACTTTGGGTCAGGAGCTAATTTAATAGTTCCATTATACTGTTTTAACCACGCTTGCTCTTCATCTGACAACTCAATGCTTTGATTGACTTGCCCACAAACATGGATTGTATAAAGGTTTATTACAAAAACCAGGGCTATATATAAATTAGCAGATTTCAACAATCATCTTTTGTTAGTAGTTTCAAGTTATGAAGCTAGTTGATCAAATATGTTGTTTTCCAAGTTTTTCAACCTTATTCAACCACAAATTTCTTGTCTTTTCATTGGATGATTTTATAGGAGCAAAACTTGTTATTTTAACTGGCTTTATACCACAAAATTTTAAAATACCTTTACGCATGGCATTGTGTCCGGGTTGTTTATAAATCCATCGGTAATACCATTTGGGAGTGTCCATTGTTACAATCAGACGTGCACTTTTACCCTTTAACAGTTTATCCCATAGCAATGAATTCTCCCGGTAGCTAAAAGCAAATCCCGGTAAAAATACACGATCAATGAAGCCTTTTAATAACGCCGGCTGAGTACCCCACCAGGTAGGATAAACAAATACTAAATGATCAGCATCACTAATTGCGACCTTAGCCATATTCAAATCAGGTTCCAGATCCGTTCGTTTTCGATAACCATAGTGAAGAATTGGTGAAAAGTCAAGCTCGGCAAGATTGATTAGCTGACACTGAGCTCCGGAAGCTTCTACTCCTGTTTGATAACGTTTAGCCAGTTGATAACAAAAGCTTTTATGATCGGGATGCCCATTGATAATGAGTATTTTCTTCATATAAAAAGGATTGGTTATCATTGTTCATTAGGTAATAAAAATCAATAATTTTCATTTGCCTCAAACACCTAATATCGCCAATTTTTAGATACTAGTTGTATTATTTAATTATTTTTGATTGAAAGTTAATCTTAAAATGAAATAGTATGATTCTGGGAGTATCCGAATGGTTAAGTAGCAAGTTAGGTTGGAGCGTTTCGTTTATTCGTATCGCTTTTGTGGTTTCTGTATTAGTGTTTGGTGTAGGAATAGGTTTGTACCTGATTTTATGGCTGGTAAAGATCTTCTCAAAATAAACTGAAATTTAAGGATAATAAGAAAGGACTTCATTGTGAAGTCCTTTCTTATTTCTCAAATAGTAAAAATCTGTCAATCGACTCAAAAGCTTAACCCCTGAACAAGTTATCTTCGATCTTATGCTTTGAACTTTAACTTACCAACCACATAATAACTCATCAATCTAACATCAAAACTCCTAATGCGCTTCCAGCCAATTAATGCCTGCCCCCATATCTACTTCAAACGGAACCGATAATTGAATGGCATTTTCCATTTCTTCTTTAACAATGGTTTTAACTTTTTCTTCTTCTGGTTTGAGAACATCAAAGTTCAATTCATCATGCACCTGAAGAATCATTTTAGAAGCGATATTTTCACTTTCAAAGCGTTTTTGGATGTTCACCATAGCCTGCTTGATAATATCAGCCGCTGTGCCCTGAATTGGTGCATTAATAGCATTACGTTCGGCCATACCTCGTACAACACCATTGCGTGAGTTAATATCACTCAGATTACGCATGAGACAAAAAAGCGTTTCTACATAATTGTTTTCACGCGCTTTGGCAATACTGCCATCCATAAATTGCTTCACTCCCGGGAAACTTTCAAAGTATCCGTCAATTATCTCTTTGGCTTCTTTTCGCGGAATAGTTAAACGCTCGGCCAAACCAAAAGCTGAGATTCCATAGATAATACCAAAGTTGGCTGTTTTTGCCTTACGCCTCATATCGCTGGTCACCTCTTCCAAAGGCACTTTAAATATTTTAGCCGCAGTAGCCGCGTGAATATCCTCTCCCCTGTTAAAAGCATCTATTAAATGTTTATCCTCGCTGAAATGCGCCATTAAGCGTAATTCCACCTGAGAGTAATCAGCTGATAGAAATACATGCTGGTCATCTGATGCAGTAAAAGCTTTCCGAATCTCTTTACCTTTCTCATCGCGAATTGGAATGTTCTGCAGGTTAGGATTATTCGAGCTTAAACGGCCTGTCACAACAGTTGCCTGGCTGTAGCTGGTATGTATTTTAGCTGTCTTTTCATTAATCAGTTTTGGCAAGGCTTCAACGTAGGTATTCAGCAGCTTTACCAAACCACGATACTCCAAAATAGCCGGAATTATTTCATGACGATCTTTTAACTTCTGCAGAGTTTCTTCATTGGTACTGTATTGACCACTTTTCGTCTTTTTGGCCTTTTCATCAATCTTCAGATGCTCAAACAACACTTCACCAACTTGTTTTGGGCTGGCAATGTTAAATTGCATTCCAGCCAGTTCTTCTATCTTTTTCTCAAGTGCAATGATATCTTCACGCAACTTTTCAGCGAAATCTTTCAAGGCTGCACCATCTAGCTTCACACCTTCAAATTCCATATTAGCCAAAACAGCAATCAATGGCATTTCGATGTTATTAAACAAGCTCTCTACATGACTGCCTTTTAGTTCTTCCCGGAATTTATCAGCCAGCTGCAAGGTGATATCAGCATCTTCCGCTGCATAATCCAGTACATTTTCAGGAGCAATATCACGCATGTTCTTTTGCATCTTCCCTTTTGGACCAGCAACCGATTCGTAGGATATTGGTGTATAATTCAAATAAGTTTCAGCCATAAAGTCCATGCCATTTTTCAAACCGGGATAAAGCAAGTGGTGCGCCACCATGGTATCAAAATAGGGTCCTTTTACATTGATGTCATAATTCTTCAAAACCAACATATCGTACTTGAGGTTTTGAGCAACCTTTGTGATGTTAGTATCTTCAAATACAGCTTTAAATGATGAAACTATATCATTATCTACCTGTCCATTAATCATTACAGGAACATAATATGCTTCATTAGCTTTCCAGGCAAAAGACATACCTACCAAATCAGCTTCCATTGCATTAATAGAAGAAGTTTCAGTATCGAAGCAAAATTGTTTCTTTGTACTTAACTCAGCTCTTAAAGAGGCCAGCTTCTGTTCATTGTCTACCAGATAGTAATGATGCACCACATCTTTCAAAGTCTGACGTGATGAATATGTTTCCTCTACCGTTTCTTCCTGTGGTGCAGCAGTCATGCCAAACAAATCACCCTGAACAGGAGAAGTACCATATAATTGATTGATGCGCGATGAAAGGTTCTTAAATTCAAGCTCATCAAATAATTTATTGATTGTTTCCATGTCAGGCTTCTCCCTCTTCAAAGACTCTGCATCAAGCTCCACCGGCACGTCAAGACGGATGGTTGCCAGATGATGGGATAATTCAACCTGTTCGCGGAAGTTAATCATATTCTCCTTCTGCTTGCCTTTCAGCTCCTCCACATGCTCATAAATGCCTTTGATACTTCCATAGGCTTTAATCAAATCCTTGGCCCGTTTTTCTCCAACTCCGGGACAGCCTGGAATGTTATCAGCCGCATCTCCCCACAAAGCAAGGATATCAATTACCTGCAGCGGATTTTCTACTGAAAAATTTTCTTTTACTTCATTAATACCCCAAATGTCATTGCCACCGCCTTTGCTTCGGGGCTTGTACATAAACACGTTTTCTTTCACAAGCTGGGCATAATCCTTATCTGGCGTTACCATAAAAGTCTTAAAACCTGCTTCCGATGCTTTGGCTGAAAGTGTTCCGATCACATCGTCTGCTTCAAAACCATCTTTCACAATGACAGGAATATTCATTGCCTTGATAAACTGCTTGATATAGGGCACCGCCAGTTTAATATCCTCCGGTGTTGCATCCCGGTTTGCCTTATAGTCCGGATATTCTTCATGGCGAAATGTTGGACCTGAGGGATCGAAAACCACAGCAATATGTGAGGGATTTTCTTTTGTAAGAATTTCAAGTAATGAATTGGTAAATCCGAAAATGGCGGATGTATTAAGTCCTTTGGAATTAATTCGTGGGTTACGAATAAATGCGTAGTATGCCCTGAATATTAATGCATATGCATCCAATAAATACAAATCCTTCTTTTCTTCTGCCATGACTTTATAGTGTTTTTTTGCTAAGATAAAAAAAGCTGCTGGCTGTTAGCTGTTAGCTGACCGCTTATTTACAGCTTCATTAAAAAAGCACTTTTGATAATAGCTGTTGACCGATAACAAACGATAATTAAATCAAAAATGGCGAATGAATTAATCACTCGCCATTTTTAAGCTATTAGCTAATAGCCATTAGCTGGCAGCTTTTTATTTATTATCACTTGCATACCACTCAGCGTAACTATTAGCTGTTTCATTTAATTTTAAGCTGAAAAGCTCAATATTTTCCGGTAATCGTTTTTTTATTCGCTCAGCAAAGTCAATCAGCATATTTTCACATGTTGGCTGGTAATCAACTATTTCATGACGTTCTCCCATTTGAGGCAAAGCTAATAGTTGTTCTGCAGGAGCATGTTTACTAAGTACAACAGCATGATCTAATTTGTCGACTATTTCTTCATTGACGATTTTTTTCAAATCACCAAAATCCATTACCATGCCCAGCTTTGGATTTGCATTATCTTTAATTGGCTCCCCTATCACCGTAACACCTAAAATATATGAATGCCCGTGCAGGTTTTTACATAAACCATCGTAATTCCATAAGGCATGCGCCATTTCGAATCTAAATTCCTTTGTCAATCGTATTTTTGCCATCTTCACAAATAAAAAAAGACTGAATCTATCAGTCTTTATATCTCAACTTCAAAATTTCTACTTTACAATTGTACATTTACTCACGCAATCAACTATATTGCGCAAACTATTGTGTTTAAGGTAGTAGAAAGTGTTTTTCCCCTGTCGTTCACTCGCCAGAACACCTTTATCTTTTAAAATTCCAAGATGGTGAGAAGTGGTTGATTGCTCAATATCTAAAAGCTTATGAATTTCAGTAACTGTTAATTTATTGCCATCTTCAAGGTGGCTAAGAATGGCGATGCGCATCGGATGGGCAATTGCTTTTAACATACCTGCCGCCTTATCCAACATCTCCGTATCTAAATCTTTAATCTTCATCATTTGCGCGAGTCTTTATTAAAATACTTACAAATACAAATATATAACTATCTTGTTATATTGCCATTACGAATGCGCAAAAATATTTAAATATTTAGATAATATCAATATGATGAACCAAAAATAGCGGAGAATCGTTAAATTTGACGCTTTATTTTATTTTGGCGCACAGAAAGAAAACTATATGTCAGATACTGCACTTATTAAAGCTCCTATCAAGGAGGAAATGAAACAATTTGAGCCGTTTTTTAAAGAACAATTAAAATCAAAGATTCCGCTACTCGATATCATCACCAATTATGTTCTTCGACGTAAAGGAAAGCAAATGCGTCCCATGTTAGTGTTTCTTTCAGCTAAACTAAATGGTGAGATAAGTGAAGCTAGTTATATATCAGCCACCTTAATAGAGTTACTTCATACAGCTACTTTAATTCACGACGATGTGGTTGATGAAACCTATCAGCGACGTGGTTTTTTCAGCATCAATGCCTTGTGGAAATCAAAGGTAGCCGTACTGGTTGGCGACTTCTTCTTATCAAAAGGATTAAGTTTATCACTTGATACGGGTCAGATAGATGTGTTAAAAGTCGTTTCTAATGCTGTGAGTGAAATGGCAGAAGGTGAGTTACTTCAAATTGAGAAGTCTCGCAAATTAGATATCACAGAAGAAGTTTATTACCAGATCATCCGAAAGAAAACTGCCACTCTTATTGCCGCCTGTACAAAAGCAGGTGCTCTATCTGTTGGAGCTAATGGCGATAAACTGAATAACATGGCAGAATTTGGTGAAAATCTGGGAATTGCTTTTCAAATAAAAGATGACTTGTTTGACTATGAGCAGAATGGTTTAATTGGAAAACCCACCGGAAATGATATCAAAGAGAAAAAGCTCACACTTCCACTGATTTATGCTCTCAATAATGCGGATATGGTAGAACAACGACGCATTTTAAGATTGATTCGCCGTCATCATAAAAATGAAAAGAAAGTACAGGAAATTATAGCCTTTGTAAAAGCTAATGGTGGCATAGAATACGCCAAAGAGCAGATGGAATTATACGCCCAAAAAGCAAAACATAACCTATCAGATTACGAAGAATCCGAGGCTAAAACTGCGCTTTTAACAATGGTTGATTATACCTTAAAAAGAAAGAAATAGAAAGGATCAAATCTTTATTTATCAAGTTAAAATTAAAGATTTGATCCTTTTATTTTTAAATATGCTTCTTAAAAATACTTTATCTCTTTTCTGTAGCCATTTTCGAGCTCTGCAATATCAGTCAATAAATTATTGGCTAATCGACTGGCACCAATTCTGAATAACTTATTATTCAACCACTCATCACCACATATTTGCTTTACAAGGTTGTAATAAACCAAAGCATCTTCGGCAGTTGAAATACCACCAGCGGGTTTAAATCCAATCTTCTTGCCTGTTTCATCGTAGTACTTTTTAATCGCATTTAGCATGATATAAGCCGCTTCAAAAGTAGCTGCAGGTTGTTGTTTACCTGTTGATGTTTTAATAAAATCTGCTCCGCTTTCCATTGAGATAACACTAGCTGTCCAAATATCAGATGCTTTCAAAGTGCCGGATTCCAAAATAACTTTTAGATGAGCATCTTCCATAACTCCTTTAATGCCATTAATCTCCTCTCTTACAAATTCATAATTTCCTTCCTGAAATTCACCAACTGAAATTACTATATCAATCTCATTGGCTCCAAAATCAATAGCCCGTTGTGTTTCCAGCTTTTTTACATCCAAAAAGGTTTGGGAAGACGGAAATCCTGCCGATACAACTGCTCTACCAATGTTTTGATCTTTCAGAGCACTTTTTAATACAGGTGCAAATACCGGATAAACGCACATGGCAGCTACTTGAGGAACAAAATCAAAATGCTGAGGCAGTTCATTAACCTTTTCAACAAAGTCCCTGATACTGTCTGCAGAATCTTCAGTATATAAAGAAGTTAAATCGATGCAGTTAAATAGTAATCTTAATACCTCTTTATCTGCCTTTTTAGCTTCAATATCTTGTTTAGCAGATTCTATCCCTTCTTTTATTGCTTCATCAGAAATTAAAAAAGGATACTTGTCTATAAGTCCTTCCATAGTAATAAGCTTAATACTTTCAGAAAGTTACTGAAAGCTGTTTCATTATTTTATTTGAGTTTTTCATTATTCAAATGACGTGTATTATCGCGCTTCGTCTTTTTATCGATATTCTTCAGAAATGCTTCTTCCAGATCTATTCCTGTTTGATTGGCCAAACAAACCAAAACCCATAATACATCTGCCATTTCATCAGCTAAATTAGCTTCAAGGTCTTTCTTTTTAAAAGACTGATCTCCATATTTACGAGCCATAATTCGAGCCAATTCACCTACTTCTTCTGTTAAAATAGCCATATTAGTCAGCTCACTAAAGTACCTGACTCCATAAGTTTTTATCCATTCATCAACCTGCTGTTGCGCTTCTGATATCTTCATTATTCCTTTCTTTTAGAATCAATTATAATTGTTACAGGCCCATCATTTATTAATTGAACCTGCATGTTTGCACCAAACTCTCCTGTTCCAACATTTAAGTTACTGGCTTGTTGAAGTTTCTTA
>NZ_CEXQWX010000173.1:0-12043 GCF_982718395.1 Carboxylicivirga sp. | reverse complement strand
AAACGTTTTAACGAGCTGAGTATAAAAAGGATTTCAGGGGCTTCAGATTTTAATTTATTACTGCAATCGTTTATTGAAGCTTTCCTGTTCATGGGAATTTCACTTTTGCTCGCTATAGTTATTTTGTTGTTTGTTTTACCAATGTTCAATCAATTGGTCGATTATAACACCAGCCTGATTTCAATATTATCAAACAGACAAATCCTTTCTTACCTGCTGTATTTATTGCCCCTGCTTATTATAGTTGGTATAGCACCCTTTATTTTGTTTGCAGCGGTAAAACCCGTGGGTACACTAAAAAACCAACGTGGAAGAGTAAAGTACAGCGATCTGCAAAAGGCATTTGTTATGCTTCAATATGTCATTTCGGTAATAATGATAATAGTTGTTCTTACAATCATCAGGCAAAATAATTTTTTGAAGGATTTTAATGTTGGCTTCAATAAAGAAGAAACGCTTTTTGTACAACTCAATGCCGATATAAAAAACAACAAACTTGGTTTCAAACAAGAGTTGCAAAAAGTAGCCGGGGTTGAACACGTTTCCTTATGCTCAGGAATGCCCGGAGTGGGGATATTCAATATCCGTTTTCAACAAAACGGGAATGCACATAATATGGATGTGTTTTCTGTTGACAACGATTATTTTAAAACCATAGGTATCGATACAAAGGAAGAAGTTAAATTAAGTCCGCAAAGCTGCATTTTAACTCAACTGGCAGCAACTGAACTTAATTACTCAGACGATAATGGGTTTATTGAAATTGATGATAATGGAACCTTGCTGAAACTAAGGGTGGATGAGGTAATTCCTGATATTAATTTTCATTCATTATACGAACTGCCCAAACCAACCATATTTATGAGCCTGAATATTGATGCTTGGGTAGATTATGCTCTTGTAAGGGTAAAAACTGATAATGTTTTGGGAGTGGTTAGCTCTATTGAAGATGCGTTTAAAAGCTTTTCTGCTAATTTCCCATTCGAATATGCCTTTTTGGATGATAAGGTTAATGCTGCCTATCAGAGAGAATTCCGAACAGCAGAAATTATCATCCTGTTTTCAATTTTTACGATTATAGTCGCAGCAATGGGAATTTTTTCTTTATCGGTATATTCTGCCAACCATCGCACCAAAGAAATCGGCATTCGCAAAGTAAATGGTGCCAAAGTCTCCGAAATACTAACCATGCTCAATAAAGACTTCGTTCGATGGGTAGCCATTGCTTTTGTGATAGCCAGCCCGATTGCCTGGTACGTCATGAATCAATGGCTCAGTAACTTTGCCTACAAAACCAATCTTAGTTGGTGGATATTTGCTTTGGCAGGAGCACTCGCTTTGGGCATTGCATTGTTAACAGTGAGTTGGCAAAGCTGGAAAGCGGCTATTCGGAATCCGGTTGAAAGTTTGAGATATGAGTAGGGAAGGATTAGATATTTAAAATTGATTGACATGAACAATAATATTCGCTTCGCATTTCGAAATATCCTGAAGAATAAAATAAATTCTTTAATAACAGTGATCGGCTTAACGATTGCTTTTGCCTGTCTTCTTTTAATCTTTCTATATGTATCTCAGGAATTCAGTTATAATAACTTTCATGCAAAGAAGAACAAGATTTTCAGGGCTAATTATGTCATGCGTCTTGCTAATAATACCGAAAAAGAAGGTCTTCTTTTCGATCAGGAACTAACGGGGATTATAAAAGATAAAGTACCACAGGTTAATAATTGTACTGCTTTTCGTAGTGCGCATCATCCCTCATTAATATTCGAAAACACCAATCTTGAAGAGAATCTATGCATTACAGAAGCTGATTTTTTTGATATGTTCAGCTTTAAATTGTTATTTGGAAACAAAGACAAGTTATTTCAGAACCCTGATGAGATTGTAATTACCGTTAGTCTTGCCAATAAATTTCAGGCCATTCATTCCTGTTCGAAAGAAGAGCTATTGGGGAAAAATGTTTTTTTTCCAAAAACAGGGAATCAGCCTTTTATTATTACAGGAATTTTGGAAGATGTTCCTGAAAATTCAAGTATTCAGTTTGATGCACTCATTCCATACAAATATTCAGAAACTTTTCCATGGTCAGACAATACGTTTGGGAAATCATCTATTTTCTACGAAGTAAACCTGGAAGAAAATGTGCTTTTAGCAGAACAACAGGTTGGCAGTACAATTAAAGAGTATTACAAGGAAGTGATAAAAAGAAATCAGGGTTGGAAGTATTTGGCCGGTACAGATGAATGTTTGGAGCCATTCGCCCTGTCTCTTAACGATGTTTATCTAAGCAATATTAATTCTGATTACGAACGTACTAATAGCAAAACCAGCCTGTTCATCCTTTCAGTAATAGGATTTCTCATACTGATAATTGCCTGTAGTAACTTTGTGATTCTTTCATTGGGGCAGTCATTCAACAGAATTGGAGAGGTTAGTGTTAGAAAGGCCATTGGAGCCGGAACGCTAAATATTTTCAATCTGTTCTTTATTGAGAATGTTATTTTAACATGCTTCGCTTTTATTTTAGGGATAGCGCTTAGCTATACACTACTTCCCATATTTAATACCTTGGCACAAAACGAAATCTTCATCGAATTAATTAATATTTACCAGGTATTAACTTTTGTATTGCTTATACTGTTTGCAATTGTTTTGGCAACAAGTACAATTCCAATAGTTAAACTTTTAAAAGCCCAATCCAATCAACTGTCATCCAGATTTCAAAACAACAAGATTAAAAGCGGGAATACCCGGGTTTTTATTACGTTACAATATATCCTCTCTATTGTATTGATTATTTTAACCTTGTCAATCGTACATCAGACAAACTACATGAAGTATAAAGACCTGGGATTTTCGGCAGATAATATCATCAATCTTCGGGTTTATCATCTCAACAAAAGTGAGAAAATTGCGCTTCACGATCAGCTTATAAAAAATCCGGGAATTGTCGATCTGTCCTTTACAGACAGGAATTATGTAAGTGGCAGATCTTCGGGGCATGTAAGAGATAAGAATGGAGAACTTATTGAAGCCAGGGTCTTGAATGTTGATTACAATTATATTTCAACACTGAATTTAACGCTGCTTCAAGGTGAGAACTTTTCGCCATCCAACTCAGGAAAACAATCAACCATTATCAATGAGAGATTAGCAACGGCATTAGATATTAAAGAAGATGCTGTTGGACAAATAATAAATATGTATGGAAATGACATCAGAATTATTGGTATAGTAAAAGATTTCCATTTCGACTCCATGAAGAAAGAACTTGAACCTTTAATGTTATCTCTTCGAACCGATTATGGTAATCGAGGAAAATTTATCTTTATTAAGTATCACCCTACAGCATTGAGTCAGTTAATTCCGTTCATGCAAAAAACCTGGGAAGAAATTGCACCAGGTAAAGAATTTGATTTTAATTTTTGGGATAAGCAGTTAAACGAAAGGTACCAGAGCGAGGAAAGATGGAGTCAGATTGTTGGCTACGCAGCAATAATTGCAATTATAATTTCATCATTGGGGCTTTTAGGGTTAACGATATTAGTTATAAATCGCCGCATAAAGGAAGTTGGTATCCGAAAGATAAACGGGGCCAAAGTTTCCGAAATTCTCACCATGCTCAACAAAGACTTCATAAAGTGGGTGGTCATCGCATTTGTAATAGCATGTCCAATTGCATACTATCTCACGAATAAATGGTTAGAAAATTTCGCTTATAAAACCACTTTAAGTTGGTGGATATTTGCTTTGGCAGGAGCACTAGCTTTGGGCATTGCATTATTAACAGTAAGCTGGCAAAGCTGGAATGCGGCTAACCGCAACCCTGTAGAAGCTTTGCGCTATGAATAAAATGAATTATTAAAAACAGAATTAGAATATTAAGAACCAATAACGTAAACCATGGATCAAATCATTAAAAACATATTGATGTTACGTAATCAGATAAAGGTCTCACTTCGTAAATATATGCGTAATAAAGCCATTTTCCTGATCAATTTTATGGGGCTTATTATTGGTTTAACTGTTTTTATTCTAATTATCAACTACGCAAGTTTTGAATTCAGTTATGATACGTTCCACAAAAACGGCTCACGTATTTACCGGGTTGAAAGCCGTTTCTTTGAAGGTGATGTATTAACAGATGATTGGGCTACAAGTTCATATGGGTATGGCGGTGCCATGAAAGAGCACATTCCGGGCATTGAGGAAATTGTAAGAGTGGATTTGTATAATGCTGAGCAGGTTGTGCGATATGGTGATGTAAGATACAGGGAATCACGCATAGCTGGTACCGAACCAAGTTTTTTTAAAGTATTTGATTTCGAACTAACAAAAGGCGATCAGGCAGATGCTTTGGCACGACCCAATACGGTGGTATTATCAGAGTCGGCAGCCAGGCGCTACTTTAAACATGAAGATCCGATTGGAAAGATTTTAGAGTTTAAAACACCTGCACATACGGCGAAGTTAGAAGTGACTGGTTTATTTAAGGACATGCCAGAACATTCGCATATACAATTTGATATGCTTTACTCTTGGATTTCTTTACCTGAGTGGCGACGAAATTTCTGGTATTCGCATGAAATATATACATATGTACTTCTGAATAAAAACATAAGTCCGGTTAATATTGAAACGGCTTTCCCGGCAATGGCGGAGAAATATAAGACACACGATGCCTTAAAAAATAAGGTTTGGGGAATTCACCTTCAGCCAATTGATGAAATACACCTTACTTCCCAGAAACAATATGAAAGAGAGGTGAAAGGCAGCAGATTATCACTATATGCTCTTATTGGCATTGCCCTTATTATTTTGATCATAGCCTGGATCAATTACATCAATATTATTACAGCACAGGCTTTAACACGGCAGCAAGAAATAAGCATCAGGAAAGTGAATGGTGCAGGCAAGTCTCAGGTGTTTTGGCACCTTTTATCCGAAACGCTCTTTTTCAACCTGATGGCGTGTGTGGTAGCATCGCTCGTTGTGGTGATTCTGATGCCTGCGTTTAACAATTTTGTAGGTAAAAGTGTCGGCTTTTTCTTACCGTATAACACTCAGTTTTTTACCGGTTCTGTCATTTTATTTTTGGCAGGTATCATCCTATCCGGCATTTATCCGGCCTATCTTTTGGTTAAGACAAATCCAGTAGATACACTTAAAGGTAAGGGAAGCAGCACTACGCGTTCGGGCAACAATTTGCAAAAAACACTGGTTGTTATCCAATTTGCAGCTTCGTTTATTATCATTTGCGGTACCATTACCAGCTATTTGCAATACAGATATATGCTTTCGCAACCAGCAGGAGTAAATATTGATAATATGGTTGTGCTAAAGTATCCGGTTCAATCATCCAATCTGGGTGAAAAAGTTAAAAGTTTTAAAGAAGAAATCCGGAATGATCCGGTTTTTGTAGATGCCTCGGTATCCAATGCCATTCCCGGGATGGAGGTAGCCACATTTCTTTCGAATCACCGTGCTGATGATGATACAAAGCAAAACCGCTTGTATGAGATGCTGGCTGTTGATAAAAGTTACTTGTCAACTTATGGACTTGAAGTTGCTGAAGGCAGAGGTTTTTCTGAAGATTTTGGTGCTGAGGTAGACAAGTTAGTGATCAACGAAGAATCTGTGAAAATGCTGGGATATGCTTCAAATGAGGAGGCTATAGGCAAAAAAGTGAATATTGAAGGCGATAGCGAACCCATGCAAATTATCGGCGTTATCAAAAACTATCACCAACAATCGTTAGTAAAAACTTATACACCTATCATGTTAATGATGAAGGAGCGAAAAACCTGGATACCTATTCGCTATATCTCAGTGCGATTAGGGTCAGGAAATACGAGGGAGCAAATGAAGTTACTGAATCAATATTGGCAACGTTTCTTTCCCGAGTCAACTTTTGATAGCTTTTTCCTGAGTCAATTCTATCAAAAACAATATAATCAGGACAAACGCTTCAACACATTGTTTAACCTTTTCAGTTTATTATCAGTATTATTGGCATCGCTTGGACTACTTGCTTTATCCTTGTTTGCGACACTGGCACGCCGCAAAGAAATAGGTGTTAGGAAGGTTAATGGAGCCACGACATTCTCCATTGTCTTTTTACTGAATAGTACTTTCCTGAAATGGGTGTTATTATCAATCCTGCTTGCCATGCCATTGGCATTAATGGGACTCAATACCTGGTTAGCAAATTATGCTTATCACATACCTGTATATTGGTGGATTTTTGTTGTGGCAGGTTTATTATCACTGATCATTGCCAGCATTACTGTGAGTTGGCAGAGTTACCTGGCTGCAGTTAAAAATCCGGTTGAATCATTACGTTATGAATAACCCATTACTATAATATAAAAAAACAGACAAAATGCTGTACACAACTAAACTAGCTATACGCAAACTATTTACAAAAGGACAATACACCATTACCCGCATCATATCATTAGCTGTAGGATTGGCGTTTGGGATTCTGATGTTATCAGAAGTGTTTTACTATTACAGTTACGATAGTTTTTACCCCGATGCCGATCGTATCTATACAGTGCAGTCGAGTTTTAAACAGGATCAGCAAGCGGGCGAGTTTCAGATATACCCCAACGTGAGTGGAGCCATTGCACCGGGTATAAAGGCCGAAGTTCCGGGTGTTGAAGCAGCAACACGGTTAAATTCTATTGGTACTCATGTTATCTATAATGAGAATAAAAGGAGTTATAAAGGCAGGGTTGTACTGGCGGATGAATTTCTGTTTGATGTGCTGCCCCGACCCGTTATAAGTGGTAACCCACAGGAAATATTAAAGAGTCCTATGACTTGTATGATATCCAGTGAGATGGCCGGGATGATGGGTGGAAATGTGGTAGGAAGCATTATTGAATTAAAGAAATACCCCGGCAAAAAGTTACGTGTACAGGGAGTGTTTGAAACTTTACCCGAAAATACGAACTACACTTACGATATTTTAGTTTCGATGTCGTCCATCACGCAGTTTTTTTCCTGGGACGGATCAACCAACTGGTTAGGTAACGACCGGTATTATGCCTGTGTTAAATTAAATCCTGGTGTTAAAGCTGAAAGCTTAAGTGGAGCTTTACGCCAAATGCAGGAAAAGCATCAGGATATCGAACGTATTGAGGAAGAGCAGGGAGGAATGGTACTGAAATACGTGCTTAAACCCATCACGTCAATACACAAAGACAATTATATGGATATGATAATTATTATCAGCACCATTGCTTTAGCTGTATTATTTGTGTCGTTGATGAATTACTTTCTTTTAACCTTAAGCATGCTCATAACCAGGGCTAAAACATCGGCTATCTATAAAACATGTGGTGCTCAGGCTCATAATCTACGACAGCTAATTTTTATAGAGTCACTTGGCCTTTTTGTCATCGCATTGGTGGTGGCAGTATTTATCCTTTGGTTAATTAAACCTTTTGCGGAGTCGCAGTTAGGACATAGTTTAAGTGCCAATGTGAATCCCTATGTGCTTTGGCCATTATTAGCGATTCTAAGTATTTGGCTTTTATTGATGAGCTACTTACCCGGACGCTACTTCTCGCGTATCCCGGTTGCCCTGGCTTTTCGCAGTTACCAACAGAAGAAAAACAATTGGAAACAGGCTTTGCTTGCTATTCAGTTTGTTGGGGCTGCCTTTATTCTTACTTTATTGTTAATTGTAACATTGCAATACGATCAAATGAGAAAAGCGGATCATGGGTATCAGACAGAGGGAGTATATTATGGAGCTACTACAGGTATGAATGGTAACCAGGTACAGATGATACTTAATGAGCTTCGCAGCATGTCAGAAATAGAATTGGTAGGTTTGGGTAATGATATGCCTATCAATTGGGCTTCAGGTAACAATATTCTCTCGCCCGATGGGAAGCGTGAATTATTTAATATTGCAGATTTTTACGAGATTGATGAAAACTTTCTCTCTATTCTGAATATTCCCGTTACACAGGGACAGGCTTTTTCCACAGAATCAGCTTCAGTTAATGATGTCTTGATCAGTCAGAAAGGTGCCGATCGTTTGAGTATATATAATAATTGGACAGATGGGTTAATTGGGAAGCCCCTGGAAATAACTGAACATGGAGCCACTACAATACGAGGTACTTATCCTGATTTTATTATCAGATCATTAGCTAATCCTGACGACCGACCATCAGTATTCTTCTTTTGGCCTGAACAAACTTTTATTAAGGAGAAAAACAAGCATCCGAGCAGGACTTTTAATATCCTGATTAAAGTACATAATAACCGGCAGGCCGGAATAAAGGATAAGATTGCTGATGTATTCAACCAGGTATTGCCCTATAAGGATGCGGAGATTAAAAGCTTAAGCGAGGAGCAACAACTTAAATATAATCAGGAGAAAGGTTTTCGCAACGCTATGATGGCAGGTAATTTTGTAATCTTGCTGGTAACCATTATTGGCTTATTGGGATATACCGCGAATGAAACGACACGTCGTCAAAAGGAGCTGGCTATACGTCGGATTAATGGTGCCGGAATCTCCAAATTGATTCAGTTTTTTGTGATGGACTTACAATACCTGGCTATTCCGGCAGTGCTGATAGGATTAATAGGAGCGTGGGCCACGGCCGATAAATGGATGCAGAATTTCGCATACAAAATACCCTTGCACTGGATTTTATTTTTAGGCTGTGGATTGCTGATGCTGGCTTTAGTAGCGGGTGTGGCCATAGTTAATTTTATCCGTATTGGTAACCGCAACCCAGTGGAAGCTTTAAGATATGAGTAAATAACGATTACTTTAGAATATTGTAAATATTCTGACCTTATTGGGAAAAATCGTTAACTACAGTTCATAAGCAGAAAATCGGTGCGGGAGGCCATTAACTGTATTTAAAGCATTCCCTAAACACTGAGGCAAGTCTTTATCTGTAGTTGATAGCTTCCTCAACAGTGCGGCGACCCTTTATCCAGAGTTAAAGCCTTTTCAAAACAATTTGGAAGCCCTTTAACTATAAATAAAGCCTTCCCTAAGCATTGCGGCAAGCCTTTATCTATAGTTGAAGGCTTGCCCAAACAAAAAGTGGTCATTAACTCTGCGAAATGTACCCGACTGCACAAAGCGCTTATTTTTGCAGAAAAATCACCTGATTGCATGCGATAAAAATAGGTCGTTAGACATGCCGATTACTTAATATTAGAGTTAATAAAATCAATTGAGGGGCATATACATAAAAGATGAATTTTAAATCATCCTAAAAAGGTATGATTATTGCTTAAGAGAAGCATTATTAATCTTAATCTCTAATCATTATGAAAATAGCCAGCTTTAACCTGCTGTTATGCCTGTTTCTACAGTGCAATTTTTTATCAGGTCAAAATCAAACCGTAATTATCGATCATTCACACTGCCAAACGGGGCACTTTAAGTGGGGTGAAATGTACTATTCCGCAAGTTTTAAGGGCCTTAAAATGATGATGCATGATATTGGTCTTGAGAATCCTGAACTACATGCCAAGATGATTCCTGCATTCAACAATCTGGAAAAGAAAAAGCGATCGGGAAATAGTGTTTTGATCAGTACAAATGCAGTAGGTGGGTTTATGTTATTAGGTTCTTTAACGTTCTTACGGAAAAACGAAATGGAATCATCCATTTTTTCTCCGGGAAGTACTTTTTACAAGCCACCCAAAGAAGTAAAGACAACCAACACAGCTTTGTTAGCAACAGGAAGTGTTTTGATGCTGACTGGTACAATTATTGGCATGTTGCTTTATCCCAAAGAGCAGGATATCTACGACTTCATTAACTTGCATAACCGCAACAGTACCGACAAAAAGATTGATTGGAAAGTTAGATTAAACTGTACACATGAGCAGACACTGGGTTTGGCTGTGCAGTTGAGGTTTTAAGTTTCGACATCTTTGATTTGGTGATATCGCATAATTTTTGTCTATCCAATTAGTAGTTTTCTTTAATCAGAAGATTGTTTTATTTGCTTGTTTGTTTAACATTGATGCTTATTTTTACAAGCAATCAAATGTTTTATTAAATAATTTCGCAGAACTATGAAAAAACTAAATGCAGCAATCATTGCATTATTACTATGCTTAGCTACCAGCCTTAATGCTCAAACGAAAGTAGAGACTTTAACCGAATTTCTTGACGGAATCATCAAGTTTGAGAATGCTTCGCTTAATGAAGGTACACCCATTAAGGATATTAAGGTACTGGCTGGTGAGCAGGCAGACTTAACTAAAGATCTTACAAAAGAGAATATTAAGGAGGTGTTGGAGACTGCTAAATCGTATCATTTTTGTGTGATTACAGTGGGGATTCATACAATCACCCGCATCACCGATCTGGAATATACACAGATGAGTGGCTCATGGGGAACAAAAATGCCGATGGGAGAGGGCTATGTGCAAAAGAATGGCCTGAATCTGAAGAATGATTACATCAATAATATCATCGGTATCCCTAACAGTCAGGAGCGTAAGATTTATTTCTTCAATAAGAAATAGTACAGTATCACTCGTCATCCGACAAGTTTTAGCAAGGATCGTATCTTTATTTGTTTAATGGATTTAAAGATACGATCCTTAACTGTAGCTGTATTTACTATTTTAGCCAGCTATTCTATTTAATATCAATATTCATCTGACATGAACTTACTAATACTTGCTATTGCTCCTGTAGCCATTATTCTCGGGTACATATACTATCGCGATAAATACGAAAAAGAACCTATCTGGCTCATGGCGTATTGCGTCCTCGGCGGAGCACTCAGTGTTATTCCAATTATTGCTTTGGAAATGTTGCTATCCATACCTTTGGCCAATATTGAGGGCTATGCCCATGCTGGTTGGAATGCTTTTGTGGTGGCCGCCTTTAGTGAGGAACTGTTTAAGTTTGCAGCAGTGATGCTCATTGCCTGGCGCAGTCGTCATTTCAACGAGAAAATGGACGGAATAGTCTATGCCGTTAGTGTATCCATGGGTTTTGCATTAATCGAAAACATCACGTATGTGTTTAATACCGGCGCAGGCACTGGTATTATGAGAGCGGTGACAGCCGTACCAGCTCATGCAATAATGGGTATTTCCATGGGGTTTTTCCTGGGTAAAGCCAAGATGGAATCAAGCAATACAAGTGTTAATCTGTTTTTGGCTTTTATAACAGCCATTCTTATTCATGGCGTTTATGATTTTATATTGATGTCGGGCATGCCTTACTTAATGATTGTTTTTGTGGTGTATCTGGTCTGGATGTATCGTTATGGCTTTAGAAAGATAGATGAGTCGGTGGAGGAATCACCATTTAAATAGAGGATTTATGAAAAAATACACTCGTCGTCCGACTAATAAGCATCATATTAATTTAGTCGGGCGACGAGTATTGTAAGAAGTTCACTTTTTAATCAATCGATACTTCCACCTTGTAATTACAACTCTTTAACTGCTCAGGCAGGTTGCGCAAATCAGCTGTTGATACATCAATACTGGTTGAATCAACACCTTTTTCTTGTAGCAGATAATAGTTAAGGTTTTCATTACGATTTATCAGCAGTTTGGTTAGGGCATCCTCCAGTTCAGCTTCTCCAATTAATTGGCGACAGGCATTCGACAGAGCTACACCTTCCGATCCGGGTACATTGGTTGCAATGTAATTCAGGAAATCAGGATTGTTATCTTCCAGTTCCATCAGGTGTTGATTGAAAGCAGCAATTTGCTCTTCGTTATTCAAAGGCATGGACTCTGCCAGCATCTGTTTCTTCGCCATCATGATTGCCATGGTGTTTTTCTCTGTTTCAGGATCTGTTTGCTGCACAAAACTGAAGTTGAGTTGCGGCTTTTTTGTCAGGATTTGTGCAATCTTATCGAGCGTCTCTCTTTGGTCGATGGAAAGGGAATCCTGAGCATAAGGCATGGGGATGTTTTCAAGCTCTTCAGGACGAGTACCTACCAGGTTTCCTAAAGCATTAAAAGGTGATGCTGCTGCCTTAATGATGAGGTTAGATAAAGCTTTCCAAATTAA
>NZ_CEXQWX010000172.1:0-12111 GCF_982718395.1 Carboxylicivirga sp. | reverse complement strand
CCGACAGTCTTTAGTATCTTATTTGAGCGATTTATCTTTTGAACAATCAGGATACGAACAGCGCCACTTCGGTTTCTATTTTTTCGGATAAACATACCTTAAAATAGCTCGGCATGACCCAAAAATGCAAGTTTGAAACTTTTAACGCGCTGATTTTCAATATCTATTATTTGAAGTGTTTATGTCGTGCACGAAACAGGACCTTCTATCCGTGGTTATCAGGCTTTAAGCTTTTCGTGCCTTCATCATGCGGTCTTTCCCATTAATATCTTTTCGGCACTCAATGGATTTATAACCCAGTGTCTCGAACATCTCTGTCATTTCTTTGGCTAAATACTCATTGATCTCAAAATAAAGGTGTCCGGCTGGTTTTAGCATCTTCAGACCAAGTTGGGTAATGGTCCGATAAAAGATAAGTGGATCATTATCTTTCACAAACAGGGCAGTGTGTGGTTCATGATTCAGTACATTGGCCTCCATCATATCCTTTTCCAATTCACGTACATAGGGTGGGTTGCTCACCAAGCAGTTGAATTGCTCATCGATGGGTTGGTGATTTAGCACATCTACTAACTGAAAATCGACATCGAGTTTGAGGCATTGTGCGTTTTTTCGTGCCGTTTTCAGGGCTTCTTCTGAAATATCCCAGGCGGTTACTTGGGTGTCCGATAAGTTTGCTTTTAGGCTGAGAGCAATGCAGCCACTACCGGTACCAATATCTAGCAGACTTTGGAGTTTTTGATTGTCTTCAAGTATCCACTCAACCAGTTCCTCAGTTTCGGGCCGTGGGATCAACACTGATGGATTAACTCTGAATTCTAAACCATAAAATAGTGTAGAGCCTAAAGCATATTGGATGGGGATATGTTGTTTTAGTTGTATGGTGAGAGCCTTCAGAGATTTAAGCTGATCATAGCTAAGCAGGTCGCGGTTCATCATCAGCAATTGCGTATTATTTACCTTCAAAACATGCTGCAGTAATAGCTTTGCCATTTGTTTTATTTCCTCCTCAGGATAATGCTCCTTAAGTTCTGTCAGTAGTTGTGCTGTGAATTGATAAACCGTAGTGCCACTCATTTTTCGTATCTTGAGGGGCAAAATTACGAAACTCCGATGAATCATTTATCGCAAGAGGAAAAATACATGCAGCGCTGTTTGCAATTGGCACAAATGGCTGAAGGACTAACGTACACCAACCCGATGGTAGGTAGTGTGATTGTACACGAAGGCAAAATAATCGGTGAGGGTTATCACCGTAAGGCCGGGGAGGCTCATGCCGAAGTGAATGCTGTTCATTCTGTCAAAGATAAATCGTTACTCAAACACTCAACTCTGTATGTGAATTTGGAACCTTGTGCCCATTATGGAAAAACGCCTCCTTGCTCCAAGATGATTATTGATCATGAGATACCGCATGTCGTAATTGGTTGCATCGATTCTTTTTCTGAGGTATCAGGCAAAGGCGTAGAAATGATGGAAAAGGCTGGGGTGAAAGTTAAAACAGGTGTGTTGGAGCAGGAGAGTCTGGAATTGAACCGTCGTTTTTTTACCTTTCATAACAAGAAGCGACCCTATATCATTCTTAAGTGGGCCGAGTCGCAGGATGGTTTTGTTGATATTGAACGAAGTGATGAAAACTATGGTCAACCCACGTGGATAACCAATGAATGGGCCCGTCGGGTGGTGCATAAGCAACGAGCCTCGGAGCAGGCCATTTTAGTTGGGACACTAACCGCTATCAAAGATAATCCTTCGTTAACATTACGAGATTGGGCAGGTCATCAGCCTTTGCGATGTGTGATTGATAAACAGTGTCTTCTTGATGATCAATACCAATTGTTAGACCAACAGCATCCTACGCTGGTGTTTAATTTGCTACAATCCAAGAAAGAAGGAGAACTGGAGTATATTAAAGTATCGGAAGGCAAGCTGATTAAAGAGTTATTAAATGAGCTATGGAAACGTGATATTCAGTCGCTAATAGTGGAGGGTGGAAGTTATACTTTGCAGCAATTTATCGAAGGTAACTTATGGGATGAGACTCATCGATATATCGGTAATGTTCATTTTAAGAAGGGGGTAAAAGCACCTATTTTGATAGGGAATCCTATAAAAGAAGATCATTTTGGTGCAAGCAAATTATTGGTGTACCGTAATAATTTGTAAATTACACTTGAATGAATTCTGACCGAAAACTATGGATTTTATTGATAGTATACCTCCTTTAGTTATCAACATCATTAAGGTGGCCTATGTATTTGCAATGCTGGGCATTGTATTTATAGTCATGCTGGAAAACCGAAGTCCGTTGAAAGCTATCCCATGGATGCTGGTGCTACTATTTGTGCCAGTTTTGGGAGTTGTTTTCTTTGTGTTTTTCGGGCAAAACCTGAGGAAAGAAAAGATTATCAGGCGGAAGGGACTGAAGAATCATGATTTATTGAGTGAAATTGCGCACTCGCAAAGCCATAAGTTATCAGAAGGGAGCATGGACGACATGCCTCGGATGGAAAACAATAAGAAGCTGATCCAGTTATTTCTGAAGAATTCATCCTCCATCCTGACCATTGGTAACCAGGTAGATGTGCTTAATAATGGTCAGGAGACTTTTGAGGCAATAATCGAGGCGTTGGAATCGGCACAACATAGTATTCATCTGCAATATTATATTTTTGATGAAGATGAGATTGGTAACCGAGTTTTAGATATACTAAAAGAGAAAGCCAGTAAAGGAGTTGAAGTGCGCATGTTGGTGGATGATGTGGGAAGTTGGGAGTTAAAAAGATCTTTCTTTAAGCATCTCCAAAGCTATGGCATTAAGATATATAGTTTCCTGACTGTGCGTTTTCCGTCGCTTACCTCAAAGGTGAATTATCGTAATCACCGTAAGATTGTGGTGGTAGATGGTGAGATTGGTTTTTTGGGTGGCCTCAATGTGGCTGACCGTTATTTAAAAGGTAATCCTTCTTATGGTATATGGCGCGATATGCACTTGCGTATTACAGGCGATGCGGTTAACGCACTCCAGTCGGTATTTTTTATTGATTGGTATTTTGTTAGTCAGAAAGATATTGCTGATCCGAAGTATTTCCCACATAAGAAACCAAGTGGTGATAAATTGGTGCAGATTGTCACCAGCGGACCTGATTCGGATTGGCCAGGTATAATGATGGGGTATTATCAAGCCATTGCCAATGCCCGTAAATACGTTTACATCACAACACCTTATTTTATGCCAGGCGAAAGCGTATTGATGGCACTTAAGGCTTCGGCCATGGGAGGTGTGGATGTACGTATTATTATTCCACAAAAGAGTGATGCCTATTTTACAGCTTTATGTACCAAGTCCTATATTAAAGAAATGCTGCTCGCCGGCGTGAAGTTTTATTTCTACCAACCAGGTTTTTTACATAGCAAAATGATGGTGGTGGATGATGA
This sequence comes from Carboxylicivirga sp., assembly GCF_982718395.1. Lineage (NCBI taxonomy): Bacteria > Pseudomonadati > Bacteroidota > Bacteroidia > Marinilabiliales > Marinilabiliaceae > Carboxylicivirga > Carboxylicivirga sp. The sequence goes on along the minus strand of NZ_CEXQWX010000172.1, from coordinate 8,673 downwards.
GGTTTGCACGATTGGAACCACTAACATGGACTTCAGAAGCTTTGAGCAGAATTATGAGGTGCAGGCCTTTATCTATGATGAAGATAAAGCCAAAGAGGTAAAGGGCTACTTTATGGATGATCTTTCAAATTCTGAGCTTATTAAGATAGAGGAGTGGCGAAAGCGACCCCGATGGCAAAAGGCCAAGGAGTCGTTTGCACGATTGTTTAGTCCATTATTGTAGAGCTATCAATTTGTCGAATTGTGGAACTGATTAAAGCTGAAATCGTTGGACCCTAAACTCATTATTAGACACCTTGACAAATCAACGAATTAGCAAATCAGCAGGGAGCTACAGCGTCGACTTAACCGCTCCACCTTCTAAGGCATAAACCTGGCCTGTTGCGAACTCAGCCAAGGGAGATAGCAGCCATGCAGCCAGATTTCCTAAGTACTCAGGATTACCAAACTTACCTGCCGGTATAGCATTGATAAATGCCTCCTTTGTTGTTTCAAAATCCTGCGAACTCATCTGACTTTTCTTTTCGATTAAGCGATTGATTGCAGCCGTATCATGTGAACCTGGAGCAATCATGTTAAAGTTGATGTTTTGGCCGCTGACTTCCTGAGAAACAGTTTTCATCATGCCTACTACCGACAGTCTTAGTGAAGTGCTCAATACCAGGTTTTCGTAAGGTTGTTTCACCGATGAGCTTTCAATAAAGACAACGCGTCCATATTGTTGTTCCTTAAAATGTGGTAAGAGTTTTTGCGTCAGTTCAACTTTCCAGCGTAGCAAGTTACGATAGGCTTCATCCCAGTCTGAAAGACGCGTTTCCTCGAAAAGCTTGGCAGGTGGTCCACCAGCATTAATTAATATACCTGATATTTTATGTTCCTGAGCCAGATTAGCAGACTGGTTAATAGTATCTGAAGTGGTAATATTTCCTTTAAGTGGGATAAAGCGTTTTTTGTAGGTTGCAGCCATCTGATCAAGGCCGTCTTGCTTGCGCGCAATGCCAATCACCTTGGCTCCCTCGTTCATCAATGCTTTAGCTGTAGCTTGACCAAAGCCAGCTGTAGCCCCGCAAACAATAAAGGTTTGGTTTTTAATCTGTAGATCCATGGTTAAAAAGTTTCCTTTATTGACAAACGAAGGGTCAAAAGGTTTACTTTTTCTTACTCGATTTTGCAAATGGATTAAAATCAATACAGCGCTGCACCCATTTGTCCAGATCTTCATCCATATCAACTCCGTCTGGTTCAACCATCACAAAGCCTTTCATTACTCTTCCGGTAAAATCCATTGGTTTACTTCCTTGTTCGGATAATGATTGCTCATAAATGTCTGGAGAAATACGTGCCATCATATCATTCTTAACAACACCCATACACATTTTGTCGTCTACCATAAAGCACAAGCCTCCCATCATCTTTTTCTCTTCATATTGCACCTGTTTGCTCTTTAAGGATGTGCGAATCCGATCTGCTAAATGTTCGTCGTAAGCCATTTTTATTGTTGTTGAATGTTTTCTTATCTATCTAGCATCTTACGTCATATGTCTTAAATCCTGCGTCTTATGTCTTACATCTTAATATCTAAAAGTATTACATAAACGGATAACCTACACTAAAATAGACTCTGGGTTTCCAATCGTCAATATTGGTTCCCAAGCCAAAAGTGATTGGGCCGATAATGCTATTGATCGCAATACCACCGCCAAAACCTACAATTGATTCTTTAGGACTTAGGAAATACGGTTGTCCTTCGAATATTTCATTACCGAAATTGGGAGCATAAATACCATTCACCACGGCATGGGCATAGATGGTCTGACTCAGGTTAAAATTAAATTTAAAGCTGGCAAGTCCATAGTTTTCAGCTATTCTCTCCCGATAGTTTAAACCAACAAAAGCTGCATCACCAGTACTGATGTTGTAGGCTGTGCCACCAATGTAGTGCATATCAAAGAACGGGGCATCAGAAGAAAAAGCCGCCAGCGATATACTTGTTTCAATAGACGCATTTTTGCCCGGACTGTAACATTTAATGTAGCGAAGTGAACCGGCCAGATAATTTTCTTTAGGAATCCTGATAAAAGGATCGATGATAACTTTGCTGGCATCATTGCCGGCATAATATTCATAGGCATTAAAATTAAGCTTGCCTGCAATATGCAAGTGATGTCCTTTATCAGCAAAAAACCTTTTGTTTAAAGTATTTCTGTCAATAGTGAGTGTTCCGTATAAAAAGCCATTTCCAAAGCGCCTGATTCCCTGATCGAAGATGTAAGATAACCCAGAGCTTTGGCTGACTCTTATCTCTTCCCAATTGATTTTTGCCGTTATCATGGTCCTGGTTTTATACGACAAGAATATTCCTGCACCGGCCTGTGTTTTATAGTAATTAAAAGTGCCTTCTTTTTTGAGATTATCTTTGTATATGGGTAATGGTGTGCGTTCAAAGTAACCATCAGCGGTAAAACCAGTTGATTGTTGTTCTCCCAGATAGGCCATAAGCTCACTATGGAATCTTGGTCTCTCCGAAATGTCTGCAGTTAAAGATAAGCGGCTATTTTTGGTTAATAAGTTGCGCATGGTAATATTGGAAATAATACCTGCTTCCAACTCATTGTCGTAATGTAATGAAAACTTTGCCTGAGTCAATTGTGCCTCTTCTGTATGGAAGATTAGAGTATACTCATTCTCTGAATATTCCAGATCATAGGTGATCTGATTATAGAAACGGGTTCCTATGAGCCTTCTGATACCGTTATTAATATCTTCAAGATTAACAGTATCACCTTCATGAATACCCAATTTATTCAGATAGTAGTTTCGTGATACATGATAACGATTCCTTATTTTTATATGAGAAATAATTACCTGATCGGGAGTAACAGGTACTATTATCTCTGATTTTGCAGATATATTATCAATTGAATCGGCCAGAGCAGACAACTGATTTAGTTGTAAGCGTGCAGCCTGCTCTCCTCTCTCAATAATAGCATTGCCATCAAAAAAACTTGCGGAAGTATAAGGATCTAAATCTGGTGTAATCAGGTAATCAGTCGCATCAATTGATTCCTGCAGAACTATGTTGCTGCCGATCATCGCGGATGTCATTAATATTTCAGTGATGCTCCTGAGTTCGTCTATCTTAGGTTTATCGCTGGTGCCTACGTTGACACCAATGATAATATCAGCCCCCATTTCTCGGCACAGCAGAACCGGGAAATTATCAAGTAAGCCTCCATCGACGAGGTACATGCTGTCTTTTTCAACAGGTGTAAATACCGATGGAATTGCCATGCTTGCCCGCATTGCCTGCGAAATATCACCATCTTTAAAAACATAAGGTTTACCTTCAACCAAATCGACTGCAACGCAACGGAAAGGAATTGGAAGCTCATCAAATGTTTTGCATTTAGAAACATGCCAGGTTAATCCTGATAACATCTCCGAGATTCTTTGTCCTCTTACCATTCCCGGAGGAAGGTGCAGTCCTTTTTTAGAAACATCCAATTCTACCTGAAAGCGATTATAATCGGTTTTTTCTTCAGGTACCACATCAGATAGTGGAATTTGGTCACTTAGAACCACTGACCAGTCTGCTGCTTTAACGATAGAATCCAGCTCACTGGCTGTATAACCACTGGCATACAGACCTCCAATAATGCTTCCCATGCTTGTGCCTGTGATATAATCCGGACGAATACCAGCTTCTTCGAGAACTTTTATAACACCTATATGCGCTAATCCCTTAGCTCCACCGCCACTAAGAACTAATCCTATTTTAGGACGCTCAACGTTCTCCTGACATATTACATGATGACTGATTAGACTAAATAAGGAAAGGCAAAGAAAAAGATGTTTCATACAGGTTTAGTTTCTATTCTTAATCAATAAAACAGAGCCGTACATGTCTGGTAATTCAACAAACACTTCAGGTATATGCTGCCCAAACTCATCAACGGCTTTCTTCACCCCTTCCCAATTGTGATTGTAATCATGAATAATAATAGCGCCCTCAAGATTTAACTTTGGATAGAAGTATTCAAGGGCATCTTTGGTTGATTGGTAGAGGTCTGCATCTATATGTACTAAAGCATATTGTTCATCAGGTATATCTTCTGTAGTTGATGGGAATATCCCTTCTCTGATGTGGAGTTTATTATTATTACCATCAATGTATTTAAGGACTTCATCTGGAGAAGTGTTATCAAATTGCACTGTTTGTGGCCTCACAGTGCCATCACAGTCTTCTTTAATTACCTGTTTGGGTAAACCGCTAAAACTATCGAAGAGATAAAAAGCACGATCTGGAAGCATATGGTGGATCAGTTTAGCTGTTTCGCCTTTATATACACCTAGTTCGGCAATGGCTCCTGAAATTTGCTTGTCATTGATTCGTTTTAACTGAAGCCAGATAGAATAGAAGCGGACCTTATCTTTGAATTTTCGTTCTTGCTTTATTATGCTTTTCTGAAGCTTTTTTTTCTTTTGAGTATCAAGCCATTCAAATGGTTTGAACAGCTTATGTGTATAAAAGCTCCAAAAGTAGCTGAGGGCCATTAAAACAACCAAGTTAATAAGCAGCAGGTTAATAAATTGTATGAGTGTCATGTTAATATACTTCTAGGTTAAAACAAATATAAATCAATTTTACGGCTTTAAATTTAATTATTCATCAAGTGATAATAATTGGTGTTTAAAGTGGGTAATTGCATAATAAAATAGAAAAGAACTCATGGAGACTAATGGTATGGAGAATTTGAAATTATCGTTTTTCGATAATTAGTTGTAATATTGTTATCGAAAAACAATAATAACTAACCCAAAAGCAAAATGAAAAATAAAAGAGGCCTATTCGCCATACTACTTCGAATTGTCAATGCCGGATTTTGGCTGAGTTTAATTGCATTACTTTTCTCTGTGAGTTCCGAGTTATTTACCTCAGATGGGAATTTTGGATTTATAATTGTTGGAAGTCACCATGCTAAAGGATATCCAATAGCAGTTAGTTCAAGAATTTACTTTTCAGATTCTACCTATACATATCAAGTTAGGTCTGGAGAATCAGAACTTGGAATGATAGAAGGGAGTCTTTATTTTAGAGGTCAGAGCAATAATCGAAGTGATAGTTTGAAAAAGCTCTATGAGGCGCATGGATTTTCACCAGAAACGGTAACCAGAAAGCAATTTTCGGAAAAATGGTATGAATCATGGCAGGATAACACGACTTTTTCATTTGCATCAGAATTGGAATCAAAAGGATATTTATGGGCAAAATCTTCGAATTGGTTTCTGAATTGTATTTTAATTATTAATGGCTACATGGGATTAATCTTCAGTATTTTAATATTCCATTACCTAAGCAACTTTTTCGATTCGCTTCGGAGAGATTTCACCTTTTCTGATCAAATTTGGAAATGGATTAATAAGATTGGGTTGTTATTAATTTCTTATGTCATAATCCGATTTGCAGTTTCTATTATTTTTATATCTAATTGCAGTAGTATTGGATTTTCTTCATGGACGAATGGGCATCCAGCCGTCTTACCATTTAATTTAAATGTTGAACCACGATTAGTTTTTGATTTTACATTGTTTATTATTGGTCTATCGTTGTTAGGATTAAGTTCCTTATTCAGGAAAGGAGCTTTGATTGAATCTGAAAATGAATTAACAATTTAACTATGCCCATTGTAATTAACTTGGATAAGATTTTGCATCAACGTAAGATGAGGAGTGCTGAGTTGGCTGAACTAATAGGTATTACAACAGCCAATCTTTCCATCCTTAAGACTGGCAAGGCAAAAGCAATTCGTTTTACTACACTTGAAGCAATATGTCAGGCTTTGGATTGTCAACCTGGTGATATACTAGAATATGTGAATGAATAATAGTTTTTAGTTAATAAAAAAATCAAATGATATGAAGTACTTTCTTTCCCTTTTGTTAATCTTTTTAATTGCTTGTCAACCAAAAGAAACACCGCGTCAGGATTGGGCAATAGCCTTACATGGCGGAGCTGGAAATATGAATCGTTCAAAATTCTCAGAGGAAGATATTCAGCGATATAAAAATGGTTTACAAGAGGCTCTTGAGCTTGGAAAGAAAGCATTAGCCAATGGAGAATCAGCCCTTGATGTGGTTGAGCTAGTTGTAAAAAACCTTGAAGATAATCCGCTTTTTAATGCAGGGAAAGGTTCTGTTTTTACCAATGATGGCAGAAATGAATTAGATGCGGCCATAATGGATGGTCGAAATCTAAATGCTGGTGCGGTTGCAGGAGTTGGTGATATTCGTAATCCTGTTAGTGCAGCTCGTTTGGTAATGGATAAATCACCGCATGTTTTGTTAATTGGTAAGGGTGCTTCATTGTATGCCCATCAAAATGGAATTGAGATGGTGGATAGTTCGTATTTCCATACCGAAAAACGTTGGCAATTATTACAGCGTGCTTTGCAGAAAGCAGGTAAAAATGGAACAGTAGGTTGTGTTGCCCTCGATCAGGATGGTAATTTGGCTGCAGCCACATCAACAGGAGGAATGAATAATAAACGATATGGCCGTGTTGGTGATGTGCCGATCATCGGAGCGGGAACTTATGCAAACAATAATACTTGTGCTGTTTCGGCTACTGGTCATGGCGAATACTTTATCCGTTACACTGTTGCGCATGATATCTCTGCTTTGGTTGAGTATAAAGAATTAAGCTTGAAGGAGGCTACCCGAACTGTGGTTAATGGAAAATTGAGTAACGAAGCGGGCAACGGTGGTGTTATAGCAATCGATAAGTTTGGAAATATTGCTCTTGAAATGAACTCTAGTGGTATGTTTCGGGCGTGGGCCAATTCTGGTGGCGAGGAAGGTGTTGCTATCTTCAGATAATTGACTCAGAAAATAAAAGCAAGACATAAGAGGAAAAAGGAGTATGGCTGCAAAGTCTTATGTCTTGCTTTTTTATTTAAGCTTATTTTATCTCATCTGAGTAATAGGCAGACGGAAGTTCACGCAGGTTGTAACGATTGGCCATTACTTCACCATATGCTCCGGCTGATCGAATTGCAATCAGATCACCTCTGTCAGTTTGTGGTAGATCAACAGCTTTACCAAAGCAATCGCTCGATTCACAAATCGGACCTACAACATCGTATTTTTCAACTTCATGTGTTGAACTCAGGTTCTCAACTTTGTGATAAGCCTGATATAATGCCGGACGAATCAAATCGCTCATTCCGGCATCAACGATGGCAAATTTTGTGTTGACTCCATTTTTTACATAGAGAACACGACTGACTAAAGTTCCACACTGTCCGACCATTGAGCGTCCCAACTCAAAATGTAATTCCTGACCAGGTTTTAGCTCAAGGAATTCATCGAAAATCTTAAAGAAGCTTTTGAAATCAGGTATGGCACTGGTGTCTGGCTGTTCATAATCGATGCCTAAACCACCTCCAACATTTACCACTTTAGGGCAGATATGATGACTAATAAACCAATTCTGTAGCTCATTCACTCTTAAACAAAGATCTTTGAAAGAGAGAAGATCGGTTATCTGAGAGCCTATGTGGAAGTGAATACCCTCCAAATGAACATTCTTCAGTTGCGTTAAAACATCAATGACTTTCTCTAAATCCCACTGATTTATACCAAACTTATTTTCTTCAAGACCAGTTGTTATATAATGGTGTGTATTGGCATTAACATTGGGGTTAATACGCAATGCCACCTTTGCTGTTTTGCCTTTCTTTTCGGCCAGTTCATTAATGATTTCCAGTTCTGGTATGGACTCAACATTGAAACAGGCGATGTCATTTTCAAGCCCCAGGTTGATCTCCCAATCTGCTTTACCAACACCTGCAAATACAACACTGCTTGCGTCAAACCCTGTCTCCAGTGCTTTTTTTACTTCATTCCCACTTACACAGTCGGCACCAAATCCAGCCTCTTTTATAGTTGTTAAGATACGTTCATTCGCGTTTGCCTTCACTGCATAATGCACCTTAAATCCATATCCATTTGCTTCTTCCTTTACGGCATCTAAAGTTGCATTAAGCAACTCCATGTTGTAATAGTAATATGGTGTCTGATGTTGACTTAATTGGTCAACAGGAAAATTAAAACTCATCCCTACCCCTAATTAAAAAGTTTATCGCTTAATAAATTTAGTGCCTTCTTCTTATCCTGTGCATTGATTAGCAGAGAAAGGTTATAGTTGCTTCCTCCGTATGAAATCATGCGAATCGGAATTTCTTTTACAGCATCAAAAATCTTATTGGCGTATCCTTTATTATCTGCAATAAGATCACCAACTACACAAACAATCACTTTATCATGATCAACTTCAACGGTGCCGTATTTCTTCAGGTCATTCACAATTTCGTCAAGATGCTTATTATCGTCGATTGTAACAGAAACACCAACCTCAGAGGTGGTAATCATATCGATAGGTGTCTTATAGCTTTCGAATATTTCGAATACTTTACGCAGAAAACCATAAGCCAGAAGCATTCGACCCGATTTGATCTTGATAGCGGTGATGCCGTCTTTAGCTGCAACTGCTGCCATGCGATCTTTCCTCTGGTTCGAAGAAATCAGCGTTCCTTCAGCCTTTGGTTCCATCGTATTAAGCAAACGGACTGGTATGTTAGCTAGTTTGGCTGGCAAAACACTTGTCGGATGCAG
>NZ_CEXQWX010000171.1:2777-12189 GCF_982718395.1 Carboxylicivirga sp. | reverse complement strand
TTTTCTCCATATGTACCTACATGTATTGGAGCAGTTTCCCCTAACTTCATGAAAGTTTGTTGTTTGTAAGCAACCTCACCATGAGTAACGTCTTTATCATATTTTAAATCTGCCTCAAAGGTTTTCATTCCATAATCTTTTACTTCGATTTTTTCATCGTCGTCACAGGCAAATAAAGCGATGGCTAAAGCCATAGAGAATAGTAACTTCTTCATTTTCTATTATTTATTATTATTGTTTTGAATGATTGAATTTGTATGTCAGATTAATAAAGAAAGAGCGACCATAGGAAATGGGTACGCCACTACCGCCGGAATGTGCTCCTCCGCTGCCACTAAGGCGATTGACTGATGTTACATCAAACAGATTTTTTGCTCCGGCTACAGCTTGCAGGCGGCGTTTAAAAAAATGTTTGGTTACCGAGGCATTCATTGTATGGTAAGCTTCTTGTTGCCCTTCCCTGATAATACCTTCGTCGTCGGTATAGAAAAATGGTAACTCGCCATTGTATTTATAATCGACTGCCAATGTTAAATTGGCTTTAGTTTCAGCCCATTTAACACCGGCGAAAAAATCATGTGTCAGATTGAATTTATCAGAACCGTTCTCTTTGGTATAGGTGTTTAAGCGTCCTGTCAAACCATATCCGGCTCTCAACTTTAATCGATTTTTATAACCGTAATTCAGTTCAATATCACCTCCGGTGGATTCGTACTCAGCAATATTCTGATAGATATATTTAGTACTGTTTTCATCCTGAATCAGAGTGATTAGGTTCTCCACATCATTGTAGTAAGCCGAAGCATTAATACGCCAGTTGTGAATATCTTTCTGTATTGTATAATCGATGGAAGTATTGTAGTTGTATGATGACTCAGCCTCTAAATCAGGGTTACCAAAGATCTCATGGTTTGAGTCGACAAACTCATAGTATAGCTCTTTTACGCTTGGAGCCCTAAAACCTTTGGCCACCGAAAAGCGCCAGTTAAAAGCTTTGGCAAAATGCCACTTAGCATTCAGGGAGTATACCAAAGGTGCATCATAGCCTGTATTGTAAGCATAACGTAAACCTGGCTGAACCTCCAGCTTAGGTGTCAGGTTGTAATTGATATTTAAGAAAGCAGCATAATCACCCAAACTTTGTTCGCCATCGGTAATGCGCGGTCCTTCCATTGTTTCCGCATTAATATCGGCACCACTTTGAAATGATAGAACACCCGGCACGATAGCATGACTGTAAATAGCCCGCAACATTTTTTGATTGGCTTTTTGAGTTGTTATCTTTTCACCCCAATTCTCCTCTAGTGTGGATAAATCTTTTGTCAGGTTTTGTGATGAACGGTCATACAGATTATATGCACTCACCATATTCAGGGAGTTGTGTTTATTCCAGCTTTTGTTCAAGCCAACACTAAAATCATAACGGTCGGTGTAATAATAGGTATCATACACTCTGGTACCCGACAAGTTGCTTTTATTGTGCAGTTCATCGCTGTAAATACCCACCCGACCTGTCAGTTGCCAATTGTTTTTATTAAATGTGTAATTCGTATTTATCCGATACAGGTTTTTGGGTTTCCAGTCCATCTGACGAGTGCTTTCGTCGAAATCAACACCAGCGAAATATTCATAACCACCTTCGGCCGATATGGTATGAGCTCCCATCTTTTTAGCAACACTGGCGTTACCTGTATAACGTCCTACACTTTCTGCATAAGCATTGGCCTGCCCTGTTAATTCGTGGTAAAAGTTCTTTTTAGTAATGATGTTAATAGTACCTGCCAAAGCATTGTTACCATACACCACCGACATGGGGCCTTCAATCACCTCTACCTGCTTAACATTGGCCAGGTTGATCTGGCTTAAATCCACATTACCATCGAGCCGGCCAATAACCGGTACGCCGTCAATCATGATTTTAACGTTTTGACCGCTCATGCCCAACATCTCAATCTGACTACCTAAAACAAGATCTGTTGACATGCGGATATTGGCTTCAGTCAATAATAGTTCGCTTAGGTTAACTGCTCCTGACTGACGAATTTTCTCTTCGCTGATCAGCTTGACTTTATAAATCGAACTATCTACTAGTGTTGGTTGACTGGAACCAGTCACCACTACCTGATCAATATTAAACACATCAGCTTTTACTGGTATAACTGCACCTTCTTCAATCGAATTTAATTGCAGGTACTGTGTTACAAAACCAATGGATGAGATAGCTACCATTCCTTCTTTCTTGTCGCTATAATACAAAGTAGCCTTTCCTTCGGTATCAGACACTTCATAAACTTTGCGTCCATCTGCTAATTCCAGGCAAATATGAGCACCAACGACTGGTGTTTTGTCACCTGATTCAATCAACTGAATAGGGCATTTATTACTTAAAGGGTTTGGGCCTAAATCAGCTTGTGCATAGCTATTACCAGACCAAGTTGCTAGTGTAATAATTGATAATATAACATGAAAGTATGAATGATTTTTGCGCATTTTAACAGTTTTCAGTATTTAAGAGCCGAATTGTTGATCTTATTGTTCCGCAAAAATAGAGTGCATGCAAGCACGCAACAATCCTAACTAATTATGAAAATGCGTGAATTAAACGCGCCTTTTAGAGTTAAAAAAACGAAATAAACCAGCACTAATAACGCCTTAGCACTATATATCATCAATTGTTATTAACCAAATATAGGGATAGCGATAATTTGAGATAATATGCTGAGATGTCATAATTTTGGATGCATAAACATTATGTCATTCCCCCTGTTAAAATAGACATTATTAATACCGTATAATATGAAAGCAATAATACCTATTACTCTATTAACATGCATGTTAACCTTAACCGGATTCAAACCCGACAAACCGGCTTACAGGCTATTCGATTCTAAAGGAAAGGAAATCAAATATGAAAAAATGATCAAAAACCTGTCGGACACTGAGATTATGCTGTTTGGAGAATATCACAATAATCCGATTGCCCACTGGCTTGAGCTGGAAGTAACCAAATCTCTGTATACAGTCATGGACGGGAGTATTACAATGGGGGCTGAAATGTTTGAAGCTGACAACCAACTCATTTTGGATGAATACCTGAATGGTATTATCTCTGTTGAAAAGTTTGAAGCTGAATGCCGCCTATGGAGCAATTACGATACGGATTATGAACCTTTGATTCGTTTTGCAAAAGACTCTGCTATTCATTTTGTAGCCAGCAATATTCCGCGCCGCTATGCTTCTGTGGTTCATAAAAAAGGCATTGAAAAGCTCGATGATTTAAGTGATGAAGCGAAACGGTATATAGCTCCCTTACCAATCGAATTTGACCCGGATTCTGTATTAATTGCAAAAATGGGTGGCATGATGGGTAAAAGCCCGCTCCCAATTGCTAAAGCTCAGGCTATTAAGGATGCTACTATGGCGTGGTTTATCACTCAAAACCTGGCTGATAATAAATTATTTATCCACTATAATGGCAGTTTTCATTCTGACGATAATGGAGGCATCAGAAAATACCTTCAGATTTACCAACCTGGCGTAAAAGTTCAGACAATAACCACGGTATCACAGGATGACATTGATAAACTGGATGAGGAGTACATTGATAAGGCTGATTATATTATTTGTGTGCCGTCGGATATGACTAAAACATACGTGGGCATGCGAAAGCGATAATGTTATTATACCGAATGAGTCAAGGCCGGAGGTAAGTAATCTGCGGCTTTTTTCTTGTCATAAATATCAGATATTATACAAAATCCTTAGTATATTCGACAAAAATTCAAATCGATGTCTGATATTCAAACGATCAAAACACTCAATAAACAACTGTATCGTCCACTTAAACAGGTCGAAAAAATAAGTTGGATTACCAAAGGGTATGTATTGAATGATGATCAACAACTGACTCATTTAAGCATTTTTAAAAGTCAATTGAATGGAACAATTCCTGATGAAATTTTTAAGCTTGAAAGTCTTGAATACATCGATATTCGTGAAAATAACATTGATAATATCCCTGAAGCGATAGGTCAGTTAACACAACTTCGTTACATAGATATCCGCATTAATAAATTAAGCTCATTACCTCAGTCACTGCCTTTATTGGAAAAGTTAGAAAGATTATACCTTGGTCATAATGCTCTTCACGAAATTCCTGCTCTGATTAGTCAACTGGCTAGTCTTAACCTGATTGATCTAAGTGATAATGAAATAACTGAAGGCTGTGAATCTTTATTGAACTCCAAAAGCCTGCGCAATATATATCTTAACAATAACCAATTAACCAGCTTTCCATTTGAAAAAGTAGGTATAGAACAACTGGATGAGTTGGTTTTAATTGATAATCCTTTGGATGAATACCAAGGCACAACACGTGACAAAATCAATCGACTGATATTATAAACCCAAAGGAGCCGATTGAATAAATCAACCGACTCCCAGCTTTCCATTCCCCGATTCTCTTTCGATAATTCTACATCTCAATAATTGTTACTTCAGAACGGCGGTTGGCCTGATGTTCTTCCTCTGAGCAAGGAACACCATCGGCACATCGGTTCTTGAGTCGTGTTTCACCGTAACCCTTCGCCTGGATACGATCAGCTGCAATACCTCTGTCAACCATATATTTTACGGCTGATTCAGCCCGTCGTTGAGACAATGTCTGATTGGAACTTTTGGTTCCTCGGGCGTCGGTATGTGACCCTAATTCTATCTTAATCGTTGGATTATCATTCAGGAACTGTATCATATCATCCAGCTCTGTGGCTGCATCTTCCCGAATATTCCACTTACCCAGATCATATAAAATCTCAATTTCGATACTTTTGCCAATCTCAGCTTTTTCCATCTCCAGCTCAATAAACTCATTCACATTGACATAACCCGTATCACGTCCAACGGTTGAGTATGACACACGTTTGGTAAAGTATTCCTTCTTGGTAAATACAAGATCGTAATCCATATCTGGTTGCAGCTTTGTTTTAAACGTTCCATCTGCATTACTGACTAGTTTGTCGTTTTCACCGGTTTTAGCTTCCATCAGGAGCGTTACCTCCGGTATTGGTGTCATCTCCGGCAATAAGAATACATTACCATAAATACCCCAATATGGCTTTGGTATCAATGCCATTTCAAATTCTGACACCTCCTCGCCCAACTCAATGCGCTCTTTGTATGGAAAGTAATCCGGTGCATTAACAATAGCAGTAAGGTAAGGTATATCTTCCAGTTCCGTTGAAACCAATCCGGCATTATCAGTAAGCAGTTCAGTCAGCTCCTGTCCGTCAGGTCCAACTAATTTAACCAGTGTATTGGTAATAGCCTGACGTGTATTTTTATCAATTAATATACCGTCTATTGGCTTAGAAAATGTCACTTCATCCAGTATGGTAAACCGGTAAATGTCATCATTACCTTTACCTCCTTCTCGATTAGAAGCAAAGTACCCATGTACACCGTCTTCTTCAAGGTAAAAACTGAAATCATCTTTAGAGGTGTTTAAAGGGTAACCCATATTTTTCACCTTATAGCCTTCGGAATCTTTTTGAGCCACAAAAACATCTAAACCTCCCAAAGTCAATTGTCCGTTTGAGCAGAAATAGAACAAGCCGTTAGGGTGTGCAAACGGAAACATCTCTTCTCCTTCAGTATTAATATCTGCTCCCATATTAACCGGCTCTCCCCATCCGTTTTCTGTGCGTTCTAACATATATATGTCTGAACCACCATAACCACCGGGCATATCTGAAACAATGTACATGATTTGATTATCCGGCGATAGACATGGGTGACCACAAGAGTATTCCTTGCTGTTAAACGAAAGGGGCTCCGGGTAGTTCCAGTTGCCTTCATCGTCCTTTGTTGCGTGCATCACCATCAGGTTGTTTACTCCAACTGTGCTTTTTTTAGGTACAGCTTTGTTAACAACTCCAAGATGTTCAACAATATCCGATTTCGACTGACGGACAAATTTGCTGTAGTTATTCCGGGTAAAGTAAATGTCGTTACCATCGCTGGAAAAACAAGCCGGTCCGTCATGAAATGCAGATGATAACTTTCTGGACACTAATTTAGCTGAGCTCAATGCTCCTGCATCTTTTTTTATCCCATAGAGATCTAAATAAGGTGTTTCATCCCAGGCATATTCCCTTCTGATTATTTTTTCATCATTACGGCCGGTAGCAAATATTATCTCATCGCCGTATACTACTGCCCCAAAGTCGGCTTTAGAAGAATTAAAGTTAACTTCCTCAACTTTGTACCTTTCTTTATCAACAATCGCAAATATCTTAGGTGCTGCCTGATGCTGAATTTCTGATCGCGAATCTGTACTTCTCAATTCACGGTATTTATCCATCCATTCATCTGCTTCCTCATACTTCTGATTGTATTTTAATGTTTGAGAAAAGTAGTATAAATCGTCAGGTGAGTAGTGTCCCCTGTTAACCACATCTCTGAATAAAGGCTCTGCCGATGCTGTTTCTCCTACCTTATAATAAGCTGTTGCCAGGTTACTTTTCAATGAATCGACTTCAATCCCTTTTTCGAGTAACTTCTCATATTTTTCAATGGCTTTTACATAGGCCATGTTATCAAAGTTTTTATTGGCTCGTTTATGCTGATGCCTCAATACAAGTGAATCAGCCTTATTGACAGTTCTTTCTAATATATTTTGTGAATTCAATGTGGTTACCACAACCAATTGAGCCAAAATAAACAAGCTTATATATTTGTTTACTGATCTTCTCATTTTTACTGTTTTATAAATACTTGCACTTTAGAAATAACGCGGAGACTTCACCTTGTTTTTCAGGAAACCATCAAAATCGTAACTAATGATAATCTCGTGGCTACCATTATTGTAATTATTCAATGCTGATACTGTAAAATCATACGAATAACCAATCATCAGCTGCTTATTGAGTTTGATATTGCCAATAAAGGCAACTGCATCACCCAATCGATAAGTGGCTCCCAGCCAATAAGTATCTTTTAACAGAAACTGCGCTGTTACATCGGTTGAAGGTGGTGCACCATTCACAAATTTAGTGATTAATGATGGCTTAAACTTCACATCTTTATTTAAATCAAAAACATAACCTCCCATCAGGAAAAAGTGCTGTTTCAAATCACTGATTGATCCATATGTTGATTGATCACCGTTTAACTCAGTCTGTATTAGTTTTGGCACCGACGCCCCAAAATAGTATTTGTCGGAATACAAATACAAACCTAAACCAGCATTGGGCTGAAAACGCTGTTCAACATTATCCATAAAGGCCACATCGTTTTCTCCAACATTAATATCTGTCAGGTTGACATAGTAATTATAAATACCTCCTTTAATACCCATTGATAGGGTCAGGGACTCGCTTAAGCTGACACGATAGGCATAATTCACATTCACATAGTAATTATTAACCGGCCCGTGACTATCGGATACAACCGATAGTCCAAGACCCATTTTATAATTATTTAATGGTGTATGCATTGTGAAATCATAGGTACGTGGTGCACCATCCATTCCTGTCCATTGCATGCGCGACAATAATAGTACGTTCATCGCATTGCGAGTTCCCGCATAAGCCGGGTTAACCGATACTGTGTTAAACATGTATTGCGTATACAATGGTTCTTGCTGAGCACTTACCTTACCTGAAATAAGCAGTAAGAGCATCATTCCTAAAACAACTAATGTATTTTTATATAATCGTTTCATTTCTTTCTTATTTACAATTTCTTACTGCTTTATTAACGAGTCAGGTAAATATATCCGTTCAGTTTATCGCCGGTTTCCTCAACCGTGATGATATAGTAATAAGTTCCGGTTGGTAGTTTATCTCCAATCTTAAAACCAACATTGGATATTCCATTCCAGTCATTCTCGTATTTATCAACACGGTAAACTATATTACCCCAGCGATTAAACACTTCGAATTTCACATTATAAATGTCCAGTTCTATCGGTAACTTATAGGTATCATTTACACCATCGCCATTTGGAGAAAATCCTTCCAATAGCTCAATGTCATCGATACACAAATCATCGTCAATTCGATCTGGTGTTCCATCATTGTCACAGTCGCCTGTTGTCTCATAGGCATCCAGCACTCCATCATTATCTGAATCCAGGTCTCGATAATCTTCCTGTCCATCACCGTCAGTATCAACATCTCCTTCTACCTGATCAAGAATTCCATCTCCATCCGAATCATCATCTCGGAAATCTTCTTTTCCATCGCCATCGGTATCACCATTTCCTTCATCTTCATCAAGAATACCATCATCATCCGAATCCAGATCTTTATAATCAGGTGTTTCATCACCATCGGTATCTACATCTCCTTCTTCCTCATCAAGGATACCATCGCCGTCCGAGTCCTCATCTTCATCGTTTGGTATTTCATCTCCATCCAGGTCATCATCACCTTCACGATCATTATCAATACCATCTCCATCCCTATCCGGATTCTCATTAACTGTTATTGTTACAACTGCTGTAGCACATTCCTGAGGCGTACCATTGTCGCACACTTCATATGTAAATGAATCGGTTCCAAAGAATCGGTGATCTGGAGTATAGATATAAGTTCCATCATTATTAATAATCAGGTCTCCATTAACAGGTCCAACTACTGGCGCAGTATTAATCGTCAACTCATCATTATCAGGGTCTGAATCATTTTCCAATAATGATGTACCGTTCAAGACTTCACCTTCTCCCACTTCCGCTACATCAGGATTAGCAACAGGAGTTGAATTACCTGATTCATTATCAATATTAGTTACATCAACGGTAGTTGATAGTCCATCGTAAGTATCATCTGAATTAGCATCGTCTACTGATAAAGTCAGTACGTAATCAATGTCACCATCAACTTCGTCATCATTTTTACCTGTTACGGTTACTGTTTGTGCCTCGTCCCAGTTAGCTGGTGTAAATGTAAGCGTTGTTACATCAAGACTACCTTCGGTTGCATCCAATCCGGTAATGTTAATTACCACATCACTTGCTGGCTGAGTATTCAGTGCTACTTCGAAACTGTCTGTTGTACCATTCTCTGAGGTGGATGTGCTTCCATCAGTTAAGGTAACTGAGATTCCAGCTGTGTCGTTATCTGCATTTGTTACATCAACTGTGCTTGATAATCCATCATAGGTATCGTCTGAATTGGTATCGTCAACAGATAGAGTCAGTACGTAAGCAATGTCACCATCGACTTCGTCATCATCCTGACCTGTTACAGTGACTGTTTGCACTTCGTTCCAATTTGAAGGCGTAAATGTAAGCGTTGTTACATCAAGACTACCTTCAGTTACATCCAATCCAGTGATATCAATCACTACATCGCTTGTTGGCTGAGTATTCAGTGCTACTTCGAAACTGTCTGTTGTACCATTCTCTGAGGTG
>NZ_CEXQWX010000171.1:0-2677 GCF_982718395.1 Carboxylicivirga sp. | reverse complement strand
GCATTTGTTACATCAACTGTGCTTGATAATCCATCATAGGTATCGTCTGAATTGGCATCGTCAACAGATAGAGTCAGCACATAATCAATATCACCATCGACTTCATCATCATCATCACCTGTTACAGTGACTTTCTGCGCTTCATCCCAGTTAGCTGGTGTAAAGGTCAAGATTGTTACATCTAGACTACCTTCAGTTGCATCCAATCCGGTAATGTTAATGATTACATCACTTGTTGGCTGAGTATTAAGTGCTACATCAAAACTGTCTGTTGTACCACCTTCAGAAGTTTCAGTTGAGCCATCTGTTAAAGTAACTGAGATTCCGGCTGAATCGTTATCTGCATTCGTTACATCAACTGTACTTGATAATCCATCATAGGTATCGTCAGAGCTTAAATCATCTACACTTAATGTTAGAGTATATGTTATATCGCCATCAAGCATATCGTCATTCACTCCTGTTACAGTTACAGTTTGAGCTTGATCCCAATCTGAAGGAGTAAAAGTCAATTGTGCATTATCAATAGCACCCTCTGTATTATCAATCCCTGAGATATTGATCACAACAT
The DNA here is from genome assembly GCF_982718395.1 of Carboxylicivirga sp. NCBI lineage: Bacteria > Pseudomonadati > Bacteroidota > Bacteroidia > Marinilabiliales > Marinilabiliaceae > Carboxylicivirga > Carboxylicivirga sp. The sequence goes on along the minus strand of NZ_CEXQWX010000171.1, from coordinate 2,106 downwards.
TTGAAGCTGGCGCACCTGAAAGAACCACCTCAAACGTATCTGATGTTTTATCTTCCGATGTTTTTGTATCGTCTCCTGTTAATGTCACCAAGATATTGGCTGAGTCGTCGTCTACGTTAGTAACATCAACCGTTTTGGACATGTCATCATAGGTATCATCAGAAGCATCATTGTCAACGCTTAATGTTAAGGTATAACTGATATTTCCATCAATTTCACTTTCATCTTTACCTGTTACAGTAATAGTTTGCGCCTGATCCCAATCCGATGGAGTAAAGGTTAATTGTGTATCGCTCAATGAACCTTCTGTAGCATCTAATCCCGTAATGTTTATAACCACATTACTAGTTGGCTCACTGGTAAGCACCACATCAAATGTATCTGTTGTTCCTGACTCTGATGTTTGTGTATCTGAGTCGGTTTCAGTTACAATGATATTGGCTACATCATTATCTATATTGGTTACATCTACCGTAGTCGAAATGCCATCATAAGCGTCATCTGAATTAGCATCATCCACTGTTAAATCAAGTGTATAAGTAATATCATTATCAATGATGTCTTCATTTACACCAGTAACAGTAACTGTTTGAGGCTGATCCCAATCATCAGTCGTAAATGTCAATTGTGTTTTATCCAACGATCCTTCTGTGGCATCTAATCCGGTAATATTAATTACCACATCAGTTAAAGGTTTTGTATTAAGAACCACATCAAAGTTATCAGTTGTGACATCTTCAGAAGTTTCTGTTGAACCACCCGATTGAGTAGTTGTGATTCCGGCTACATCATTATCTGTAATTGTTGCTGTAACAGATTGATCACTATCCTCAGTTCCATTCACTATTGATTCGATGGTTGCAATAACTGTCTCATCTCCCTCTGCTTCTGCATCTTCTGTACCGGTTAAAGTAACTGTTGCTTCTGTACTTCCTGCCGGAATAGTGATATTCAATGAGGTATTTGAATAATCTCCTGAACCTGCAGTTCCTGCCAAGGCAATTATAACATCAATATTCTGAACACTTACTCTGTTAGAAACTGCTTTAACAACAGCTTCTCCTCCATTTTCAGAGAAAGGTGAACCTGTTAATTCAAGGGTTACAAGAGGTTGAGTTTCATCATCTGTTATGGTTATCTGTTCTTTCTGATCACCATTTTCAGTTGCTGCTCCTCCTGATACTGCTGTAATTTCGGCTTCTACTATTTCACTTCCTTCGTATACATTATCATTAGTGCTACTTAGAGTTACAAAGGCTGAAGTTGCCCCTGCAGGGATAGTTATAGTTGTTGAAGAAACACTATAATCTGCACCTTCTGTTGAAATATCATTTAATGCAATGGTTACATCAACATCCTCGTATGTCGCATTATTTAATGAAGCTGTAATATCTGAGATTCCACCATTTTCTGCTATTGATGCTGGTGATACAGCTAAAGAAACTACTGGAAGTACTTCATCATCTAATATGGTAATTGTTTCAGCCTGATCTCCTGACTCTGCAGCTGAACCTCCAACCACATTTGTAATTGAGATTTCAACATCTTCATTACCTTCATACACTACATCCAGTTTACTTGTTAAAGTTACACTAGCTTCAATACTACCAGCTGGTATAACAATCGAAGTTCCTGATAAACTATAATCTGAATTAGAGGCAGAAACATTTGTTGCTAAAATAGTAACTGTTACTTGCTCATATGTTGCAGTACTTAATACAGCTTTAATGGTAGACGTACTTTCATCTTCATTTATTGATGACGGATCAACTTCTAATGTAACTGTTGGTGCTGTTTCATCATCCGTAATTGTTATAGTAACGCTTTGAGGGGTAGAGTGCTCGGTGGCACTTCCTCCACTTACAGCTGTGATCTCAACGTCAGTATCTTCACTGCCTTCGTAAACTTCGTCAGTCGCTCCTGTCAGGGTTTGTGTGAATGATAAGCTTCCGGCTGGAATGGTGATCGTTGTGGATGACAAGCTATAATCGGAGGCGCTGGCGCTTCCACCTGTTACTCCTATCGTAACGTCAACATCTTCTGTTGTTGCCGTAGAAAGGGTCGCTGTTATCGTGCTTACGCCGCCTTCTTCCGAAATGCTTGTTG
>NZ_CEXQWX010000170.1:0-12443 GCF_982718395.1 Carboxylicivirga sp. | reverse complement strand
GCTTGTTATTACCAAATATATTATGCTGTTGTAACCAAAACTGATACCATTCAGTATATGTACCGGCTGGCGACCAGGCAGGAACCGAATATGGTCCCCAATGAATGAAAATACCAAATTTAGCATCTCCAAACCAATCTTGAACAGGTCTCGTATCTAATGACTCCCAATTCGCTTCATATTTAATTTGGTTTGTATTCTGAGAATGTAACATGCCATTACAAGCTGTCACTATAATCAATAATAAAATTAGTTTTTTAACCATCTTCAATATGTTTTAGCTCTACAATTTAGAATAAATCTTTTTGCCCAAATCCTTTAATCTCAACTCCACAGAAGGAAGCTCAGGCAAATTACTTACAGGTCGATCAAGATAAAAATAGGCCGTAGCACATACATCATCACGACGATATATATTCATTGAATAAGGATCAAAATCAGGCGAATTAAATTTATCTTCTTCTAATTCTAATAATCGTCCTTGATATGTTTTGTTATCTTTTCTGCCAAAATACCAAACTGGTATCAGTTCTCCTCCCTTTTCAATCATTTCTAAAACTTTACCTTTTTTCGAACTCCCCATCTGCTGAATAGTAATTTTACAATCCTGATTGAAATATACATAGTCATCAAGATGGTATCTGTAAAAAGCATATATATCATGCTCTTTATTAGAAATTACAGAGCCAACATATCTATTTGAAAAGGTTCCTTGTCCCCATCCAGTTCCAATATAATCTTCAGTGCCAGTATTAACTAATGTAGCATAATCTTTATCTCCATCAAGATAAATTTTCACTTCTCCTTCACCAAACCAACTGCCTTGATATGCTTCACCTCCAATTACACCCATATTGGTTCCTATATATCTCCCACTTCCTTCAACTTTCGGTAAAATCACATAATCTTTACCTAATTCAGTTTTTACATCACGATTCCAATAAGTATGAAAATAAAGAACGTTATCTGGTATATTATCAACTTCTAAATAGTTAATATCATACCAAAACCATACCTCTTTCTTTGATTCATTTGTAATAGTAATTTTTGCATGCTTTTTAAAAGGCATCTTTACATTAGAGTTAAAAGACCTTCCTTCAGGGCTTAAAAATAAAGCACTTTCAAATGGATAAAGTAAACCATGAGCAATACCAAAAAAGTCACCTATTGGGGCACTTACAGCAGGTTTATCAGCATTATCCCAAAACATATCAATTCGTACTGCACGACGCTGTTCTATACTCTTTGCAATAGAACCACTCATCCACATACGTTGAATTATGCCAGACCCCGCAACATCCATTAAAACTTTTGTTTCACCTGGCTGTACAATATAAAAAGCATTCCCTTTCGCTCCTTTATTAGTCATACCTCCTTTTCCCTTTTCCCCATTGGGGTTTTCAGGACTAATCCATCTTGTGCGCACACCTTTCGGTACGGCATCATACATTTCAGTTGCTTTTTTAATGACTGTTTCTTTTGCAGGTTGATTGCATCCTATCAAAACAACAAAGAATAACAATAAATATTTACTCATAAAATAGAAATTTAAATTACTCTAATCACTTATAAAAATTAATTCAAAATAAAATAATGAAATTCTTACGTTTCATATTTATTCTTTTATTCTTCCTTTCTTTATTAACTCATCAATAAAAAGGCCAGCTATAAAAGCTGGCTTTCAATTGATATTTATCCTAATCTAACCATACTCATTCCCACCCAGGGTTTTGAGTTAAATTTTCATTTATTTTTAACTGATGAGTAGGTAATGGAAACAAATAATGTTTTTCTTCAAATTTACGATCTACATTACTTTGCTTTATTATATTACCTTCACCATCTAAATTAAATGTTATTTCACTCCAAGGTAAATCAGTTTCATATTGAGTGCCCGTATATTTCACCCCTGTTAAAGACTGAGGCATTTCCTCTGACGCAGTATACCATCTTCTTAAATCATCAAAACGATGCCCTTCCATAAACAATTCAATAGTACGTTCACGTCTTATTTCTGTACGCATATCTAAATTATTTGCCGTTGCAAAAGCGTTGGTTAATTTTGGCATCCCAACCCTTTCTCTAAGGTGATTTAATGAAAGGTCCAAATCATCATCTGAAATAGCCCCATTTTTTTCATAAACTGCCTCAGCATACATTAAATATACTTCTGCCAATCTGATTATAGGTGCATCTGGAGCAAAAGGCCCCTCAATCTCTACTAAACCTTTTTGTCTCAAATAACCTGTACAAGTTTCATTTCCAAAATTAACAGTAAATGGTGTTCCTCCAGCCTGTGGATCATCCCAATTTCTTATTAATTCAGGAGGGAAATTACCCCAAAACTTTGTAAATGGTTTAACCAATACATTTGTCATGCGGGGGTCTCTGTTTTCATATTCCGAAAGAATCATTTCCCTACCTTGAAATAAAGGTGATTTATCAATCGGTAAACCATCAGTACATAAAAATAAATCTGCAAATTTTCTGGTAGGACTAGGTAAATTGTGTACGCTAATAGTTCTCGCAGGTCTGATATTAATATCAAACTTTTTAACAAAGATGTATTCATTATTATCAGCTTTCGTCAAACCAGCTGCATTCGATACAGCTGCATCTAATAGAAATAAATGCTTATAATTTTCATCATTTAATACATCACGACGATCAAACAATTCAAAATTACCTTTAGTTATTACCGCCTTTGATGCATCAATTGCTTGTTGTAAATAAGTGTCAGCTGACTTTCCCCTAAACTTTTGCCAAGTACCTTCAAATAATGCAACACGTGATTTCAAAGACAATGCAACTTCTTTGCTGACACGTCCAATGTCATTACCAACAATCTCATTATGATATGGTAATACACTAATCGCCTGATCCAAATCATTTAAGATAAATGTAACAACATCCTCACGGCTATCACGAGCTTTCATTAAATATTCCTCATCATCAACGTTTAAAGCAATATCGATAATGGGCACACCTCCCATATCCTTATATAAATTGTAATAAATATAAGCGCGGAAAAATTGTGCTTCAGCTTTATATAACAACACATTCTGTTTTAAACCTTCAGCAGCTGCATCAACTTTCTCAATCAAATAATTCACATTCCGAATCTGAGCGTATGAATTATTCCAAAGCCAACTATCTACAGAAGGGTTATATGAACCATCGCTTACTGCATCCTGATTCCAATTTGCAACGATATCACTTATTCTATCCCTATAGAATAAAGAAACGAAATCAGGTAAATATTCATAAAACTGATTTGCAAATAATTTGAAATCCTGCTCCTTAGTAAAATAGCTTCCTTCTGTGATCTGATCAGTCGGAATCAAATTTAAATCCTTTTCACAGGATATCAGAAAAGAAACACTAACTAATGCTATTAATATATTTTTCAAAATTTTATTCATTTTTTCAAAATTTTATAGTGTAACGTTAATGCCAAATGAATATCCTCTTGGGAATGGAGAAGCTTTTTTATTGAACGGGCTTTCAACATCAGTATGGCCCGGAATATTTCTAGTTTCCCAAATATCTGTTCCAGATACATATACATGCACTTTCTGTAAATCAATTTTTGAAACTAATGACTCAGGTAATTAATAACCAAATCTTATATTTTTCAATCTGAAATACTTATTGTTATACATTACATGAGGTGCATCTGACATCGTATAGTTATAACCTTGTAGACCTTTATTTTGAGTCGTTTTAGGATATTTTGCATTTGGATTATCCTCTGTCCATGTATTGCCATAAAAATGTCTTAGTGGTTGATGCGCCCAGTGCGTAATAGGTCGGCTATCCCAAGATGCCCCATCAAAAACTAACCAATCGTCAACGCCTTGGAATAATACATTAAAAGTAAATCCTTTCCATTCAGCTGATAAAGTAATACCATATCTATAATCAATTCCAGTATTACCTAATAATTTAGTATCACCCGAATTTTCGGTAGGGTTACCATTTTCGTCAACCTCATATACATTGCCTTCTAATTTTCCATCACCATCTAAATCTTTATATCTAACATCACCCACTCGAATAGTGTTAGGTATACCTGAAGTGAATTTACTCTTATATTCTGCAAGCTCTTCTTCATTTTGTATAATTCCATCATAGGCTAAACCATAATATGAGCCTATCGCATGCCCTTCTACAAAAGCATTATGGCCATGTCTTGGCGTAACTGGTTCATCTAATCTCACTATTTCGTTATCCGTATTACTTAAATTGAAACCAATGCTATATTTTAAATCTCTATATGTATTTTGATATTGCACGTTCAATTCCCATCCCCATGTTTTTAAGTGTGCGCCATTAACCGTTGGAGCTTGGATTCCTAATACAGCAGGAAACTCTTTGCTGTAAAACATGTTCTTATTATTTTTCACAAAATAATCATAATTGATTATCAGATTATTATCCAAAGTCATAATATCAACCCCAATATTAGTGGTCTCTACAATTTCCCATGTCCTTGTCGGACTTGCAAGTCCAGCTAATGCAGCCTTTTGAGCCTGTATAGGTGAAGATGGATGACCAAAAGGATAAACACCGCTAATGTTTATTCGAGCAAGAAAATCATATAATCCAATACTTGATTGATTACCCATTTGTCCAAATGAACCTCGAATTTTTGCAAAAGATAATATCTGAGAGTTAATATCTTTCATAAATGCTTCATTAGTTATAGCCCAAGCTCCTGATATACCATAAAAATTAGACCATTTATAACCTTCAGCAAAACGGGAAGAACCATCACGTCTAAAAATTCCTTCAACAAAATATTTGCTGTTATAATCGTAAGATACACGCGAAAATAATGATTTTAAAGCCCAATCAGCTTTGCTTTGATAATTGTATTGCTCATCAGCATCACCAAGAGACATGTGAGGATTTTCCGGGCTAATCAAACCTAATCTTCTATGCGCACCAAATGAATGATTGTTAAATTCTTCATGAGAATAACCAACCATTGCATTTACTATATGCTTTTCAGCTATTACTTTATTATAATCGGCATAAATATTACCTACATAATGCCAGTTTTTCGAAAAATTAACACCCGCAGAATTACGATTCGAATTACTGTTCCTTGAAAATTGATTCCTAAAGTTATATAAATCATAACCCAATGAGGCCCATTCACGGTCATATAAATCAATATTAGTAGAAATATCTGTATTAATTGATAGGTCTTTAAAGGGCTTAATAACAGCTCCTACATTTGCCTTAATACGGTTATTTATACCCGTCGCATCTCCACCAGCTTCATAAGCTGCATAAGGGTTCTGATATGATCCATAATTATAATATTCACCATTAGGGGCAAATACAGGAGCACATTCCATCATCATACCACCCCAACCTTGACCCGTATTATAATTTGTCGGTTCTGTTACTTTTTGTCTTTCTAATGAAATATTAGTTCTTAATTGTATTTTATTTGTTACGTCGTAATCATACTTAACACGTAAAAAATATTTTCTATTATAATTCGTGCCAACAGCCAACATACCCTGTTGATCAACTACACCTATTGAAGTATAATAGTTAGATTTATTTGTTTTCCCTGATACAGATAAATTATAGTTTTGCATTAATGCAGGGTCATATAATACATCCTGCCAATCAGTGTGTCTATACACCAATAAAGTCCCAGTATTATCATATGGCCATGGATGAGTATATTTATTATCATTTCTTTTCACATCCTCCCAGGTTATATTGTTTTCTTTAATGTAATTCATGTTGCTAACAAACATGTTGTCAATAACACCATCATTAACAAATGCATCATGATTCATTTCAATATACTGCAATATATTGGTCGTTTCTGCCTGTGAATCAGGCACATTCAAAGTATAACTTGCCGATGCTTGGATTATAGGCTTTTCACTTTTACCACTTTTGGTAGTAATTACAATAACTCCACCTGCTGCTCTTGCGCCGTAAATAGCCGCCTGAGCATCTTTTAAGATACTAACACTTTCAATATCATTAGGGTTAATTTGATCAAGAGCTAAAGAATTATTCTGCTCATGAGGAATTCCATCAATCACAACTAAAACCCCAGGATTAGAACGACTGGTTGCTCCACGAATATTGATAGCGACACCTGGATTTGCTATTCGACCAGCATTATTTCGAGTAATAGTTAGACCAGGTGCAACACCTTGTAACAATTCAGTTGTATTAGCTACAGGCCTATTTTCAATTATTTTCTTATCTACCGTTGAAATCGCTCCAGTCAAAGATTCTTTCTTTTTTATTCCATATCCAACAACAACAACCTCATCCAGATCAGTAAATTCCTCTACCAATGTTACATTGATCTCTTGTCTTCCTGCAACATTTAATTCCTGATCATCATAACCTATAAAAGAGTACCTTAGTATAACATCAGATGAAGCAACCTTTATTGTGTAGCCCCCATCAATACCGGTTATCACTCCATGTGTAGGGTTGCCTTTTTCATATACATTAACACCGGGTAATGGTTCTCCCGTTTTGTCAACTACTTTACCAGTAATCCTATGTTCATTTTGCTGGGCGTTAGTTTGTGATGTTCTTGACTGACTCTTAATAATAATATTATCACCCACCTTTCGATACAGCAGATCTTCACCTTCCAATAATTTATCAAGTAAATCAAAAACACTGATCCCGGACTCCTTAATGTTAAACCGTTTATTTAAATCAAGCTCGTCTAAGCTAAAAACAAACCCCAGGTTGGATTGACTCTCAATCTGATCCAATACTTCCAAAAATGTTGCATCTTTAGCATTAATGCTAATCCTTTCTTGTGCTTTAGTGCTGGCAAAAGTTACAGATACAAACAAGAACAATAATACGAATGTTGCTTTCATACGTCGTAGCAATTTTTGCTGCCAATATCGACATCGATACAGCTTAATCAATTTTTTCATAAATTTGTAATGTTTAAAGTGATTATTTGAAGCATTCTATTTAAAAGCTTCAATGATTAAATGAATGATAGAGCTGGCTGCAACCAGCTCTATTTCATTATATTATTCCATAGTGTTTCATAGGCAAATTTGATTGTTTGGATTTAGTAAATTATTATAGCGGTGGGAATATCACCCTCCTGTTCCTTAATTTCATATTTAATCTCAACCAGATAATCTAATAACTCCATGGTTGATTGCAAGCTTAAGCCACGAGAGGCATTGTAATATATTTCTCTGTTCTTTAGGGCTTTATTTTTCCACACAACCTCAACTTCATACCAGTCAGCTAACTGGCTCAGTACCTTTTCTAATTTTACACCTTTAAAATAAAAGCGATTTTGACTCCAGGCTAAAGATTCCTGATGATCAAAAAATTCTAACTCAATCTTTTTATCTACTTTGGAAAACACTGCTTTTTGACCAGGTTGCATGCTTACCTGCTTTTGATTCTCAACATGAAGATCAACAACACCTTCCATCAGGATGGTTTCAACGAATTCATCTTCTGTTCTGGCTTTAACATTAAATAGAGTTCCTACATCTACAATAACAAGTTCATCACAATCCACAAAAAAAGGCCTCTTTTCATCATGAACCACCTCAAAAGTTGCCTCTCCTTCAATTTCCACTTTACGTTTTTCGTCTTGAGAATATTTTATGGTTGTATTGGCATTGAGCTTTACTTTAGATCCATCTGGTAAAGTGATATCTGATATGCTTCTGCTGCCAGACGAATAAACGTATAATATTTCTCCGCTTTGTTTGTATTGAGTCTCTCTAAGAATTATATAAGCACCAGTTCCCCCCAATAATAATGATAGAATAAACACTGCTGCGTAACGTATAAACTTTAAGTAAATATTCTTTGGTTTATTTTGACGAATCTTGTACCAAATACGATCTAACTCTTTCTGTTTTTCTTCTGCTGTTGCAACTTTAGTAACACCTGTCTTCACCCACAGATCGTATTGCTTCATAAATAACTCTTTGAAGTTGGGTTCATTGTCCAGCCTCAGCAATAACGATTCTTTTTCAACCTCTGATAATTCATTGGCCAAATACCGTGTAATTATACTAATGTCTTGTTTTTTCATCTTCAATAGTCCATATAGACTGCTTTAATTACTAGACAATCTGTAATATGGTTTCCCTAGTGAGATTGTTGTTTTTTTAAAAAAGAAAAATAAAACTCGCAATTAACCAGACATTTACATTCAACAAATGTGTAAATAGTTTTTCAACTTACATTCTAAATCTATGAGTTTTTAATGTATATTATTGATGAGATAAAGAATGTCCCAAAGCAAATCTCAAGGCACTTGAAGGCGTTTGTTCCGCATCCACGCTTTGAAAGTTAAAGAATTAAGCATCCATTGATTAAAAGAAAAAAGCCAGAAAGGTTTCACTTATTGTAAAGGCAATTTAATCGAGTAAGTTTGAAATAATTGAGATGACAGATAAATATTGTGCTAACTCTTTTTTTAATAAACTCAAAGCTTTTGACATATGGTATTCTACAGTCTTCTCTGAAAGATTCAGTAAAGAAGCGATATCTTTGTATTTTAAATTATTAAATCGATTTAGCTTAAATACCTTCTTACACTGTTCCGGAAGTTTATCTATAGCTTCGTCAATTTTCTGTTTAAGCTCTTCAAATTCTACATCGCCATACTGCATTCGTTCTAAAGCCTGATATCGATACTCCATTTCTTTCCACAATATCTCCTTTTTACTCTTCAAGATAAATTCGTTTCGCTTTAACACATTAAGGCAATTATTCTTTACAATCGTATACAGAAAATTCTTGATATTGGACACATCAGTCGAAGCATGACGATTCTCCCACAATTTAACAAATGCATCCTGCACAACTTCTTTAGCATCATCCCTCTCTGGCAAATACTTCAATGCCAGGTATAACATCATATCATAATACCTGCCAAACAAATCATTAAAGGCTGATTCATCTCCCTTACTAAGTGCAATAAGTAATTTTGCTTCTGAACCCATCTTATGATCTTTGCCAACAAAGAAAAAAACAATATCTCATTATTACAATTCTATAATGTTTAGGGGTGATTAATTAGCCGCATCTAGTAATTGTATTCAATTATAGGAAAGACGAGAAGTTTTGCTACTTTACTACCATTAATCCGGCAAATCAATACGTTCACCATATAAATACGATCATTAAACAAACATCTACAAGTGCGTGATGAGTGTCATGTTCTTAATTATCTAAATAATGCTATTTTTAAGTTAAAATATTGTAAAGTAAACCGCCGGCACGTCATCAACCTAGCATGATTGGCGTCGAGCATTGGAAGAGGAGGCCCGCGGAGCTTTGCAATATAGGATTTAAATATCTTTAAACATGAGTTACACCGAAGATTTTAACGCATGGAAAGAACAAATTGTGGCAGTACCTGATAAAGAGACGAAACTGCCTAACCAACCGGTGGATGAGTTTGCTGCCAGTGCAGAGACCTTGGCTGTGGAAGCCACTAAAGACAAAGAAGCCTTTTCCACAGCAGGTATGAATGTAGAAATTATTGATGAATTAAACCCATTGGCCGGTGCCTTGCGATACTGCCAGGCTGAATGGATGAGTGAGTACCGGGCCCGTCAGGAAGCTCAGAAAGAGTGGTTAGAACAATCACCTGCTGCTTTTGATGAACGCAATGAATTATTACACCATTTTAAGTTTGCTTATCGTCATCACTCGGACGTATTAGCCAAAGTGATTCGAATTAGCGAAGGACATGATCGACTGGATATGATCCAGGATCTGGTTGAGCTAGCTGTAATAGGTGAGAAAAACCCTGAGCCTTTGACCGGAATTAGTTTTGACACAACACGCTTACAAAGTGCCAGAACCTTGTCGCATCATTTGAAGGATTTACTAGCGGAAGCCAACGGTTCATCGGATCAAAGCAGTGCTACAAAATCACTTCGTGATAAAGCTTATACCTTATTATTTGAGAAGGTAAGCCTTATTCGTGAATATGGGCGCTACGTTTTCTGGAAAAATGAGGACAGACGCGAGAAGTACTACAACAACTATAAGGGTTAATACCGAAATAACCGGAACAAGCCATTGTGATAAGCAAATTACTAATCAATCATTTGCCATACAATTGCTAAAAGACGCCAAACCCTTGATTTTATTAGCCCCGAGGTCTACAGAGGTAGTCCATCGGGGCTTTATACCATCCCCTGGGCCTGGTACCCCCTTCCATCGACCAAATATCCTATTCAACAGGCCATAGAAACCGTCCAACAGGTCTATAAAACCCTCCAATCGGGTACAATTTTGGAATCAAGAGGCCTGATTAACCATCCAATCGGCCTAAGAAAGCAATCAATCGGGTAAAGATCGAATTCAAGTGACTTAATATGTGCTTCCATTGGTGTGACTGAGTGATCAAGAGCGTGCTGTTCTAAAGTTAATTAGCAAAGATTATATAATTAATCCTTCTTACCCAATGAACATTATTTTAAGTTTCGGATTATTCAATTTTCATTTAGCACTTTAAAACCAATTATTGCTATAACTCCTAAAAAAGTGGGGCAAAGCCCCACTTTCGTCCATTACAACTTAAACCTGATTACTTAAATGTAATCTTTTTGCTTATTTTATCTTCTCCATGTTGAATGGTCAGTACATAAATACCTTTAGCAACATCGCAAGTAATTTGCTCTTTTGAGTTTATTGAGTTTTTCTCAAAAACCTTTTGGCCTGCCAAGTTGAAGATGGTAACTGTACCATTAACCAATTCATCTGCTAACTGAAGATTAAGAGTACCATTTGATGGATTTGGATAAATACGGGTATTTTCCAGTAAGTCATTTTCATTAATGGCAGTAGGTGTACCTTCAATTTCAACAACAAAATATAGTTCCTGGCTTCCATCACAATCAACCCAGGAACCATCATATGCATACTTATCATTATCGCTATGCACAATTGCTCCAACCGGATTAGTTATATCGTGCTGATCCGGTTCAACACCAGTCAAAATGAGGCCGCCATTTCCATCGTCAGTTCCTAATGATGCCCAATTATGGTAAACGACTTCTGAGCCAGCGTAACCACTCATTCCTTCAAATGCAACTTGTGTCCCATTATTATCATTATTACCATCTAAAAAGTAACCTTGGATTTCATATATATCTCCCATTACCTCTTCTTCCATAGTGGCGAACTTAATTCCAATATAAACCAAAGCAAAATTTTTATTATCGGAATCACTCGCATAGTCGCTGGCTACATTAGTGACTATTGCATTATGAATCGCTTCATTTTCTTCTGCCGTTTCAGGCTCAGCCAGATAGCCTCCCATTACAATGGCTTCTGTTACTGCATCATTCCAATTTTTTTTAACTTTTACAATGCGGTAGGTTGAACCATCATGTGTAAATTCATGATAATCAGAACTTGCTATTTGAGCATTAACTGATAAAGTAACCAACACGGCTACAATTGCTGTGTAAATCTTTTTCATTTTTATATAGATTTAGTTTAAAAATATGAGGACACCATTAAGGGCATGATGTCCTCTTTAATTATTGTATTATTTGAACTTTAAATCATTAAGACTGGCCTGTACTGAGAATTGCAAGTGATTTTTATAGAGGTAACTATTAGAACTGTTCGCATAGCCAACATCCAGTGTCAGCCACTTCCAGTTGTAACCTATTCCGGCTCCAAAGTACTTAATACCAAAATTTTCTTCATTCTCGTAATGGTAACCACAACGCACAGCCAATGTCTTCTTATAGATGTACTCCACACCTACTGAAAAGATTAACTCTGATAGTAAATCATCATTGCCCCAAGAAGATAAGATATTGGAAATTGGACTCTCATTGGCAACATCCTGCTCATCCTCGTCTGCGATCATATATCGACCAAAATCGAAATTGAAAGACAGTTGATTGTCATCATTTATAGCATTGTGCAGACCAACACCAAGCATTAGTTTAGCTGGCATATACTGCGTATACTCCGCACTGTATTCAATTTTATTACCCAGATTGGACAAGCTCAGTCCGTATGATAATTTCGATTCGTTCAATACCTTCAAATCAGTCGAACCGTAGGCTGAAATATCAACACCAATAGTACTTTTCACATCGTCTACTCCGTAATACTGGTTATTTGAAACCGTTGGTATCCGCTGGTCTGACAAGATATACTTAAAGGTTACTGCCATCGAAAAATGCTTCGATAATCTGCGTGCATAAGCCAGATCGAACATAAAGTCGTTCATTGACTTAACAACAGGCATATCACTCACATTTTGCATAAACTCAAAATCACCATAGGAATAGTTTCGAACTGATAAGCCGATGCTTTGTTTGCTGTTTATGTTGTAATAAGTATTAAACGAAACCAAACGCACATCATCCGCTATTTCTTTCATTAATGGCACATAGTTGAGCGACAAATTGTAT
>NZ_CEXQWX010000169.1:0-12797 GCF_982718395.1 Carboxylicivirga sp. | reverse complement strand
AGTATCAAACTTGTTTGAATAATGCTGAATGGAGCAATAATCATGTAATAAATCTTTTCCGAAATGAATGCATAGTGGGTCAATGACTGCTGCAGCCAACGGGGTTTTTCCTTAGTTTTTGTTCACAAAGAATGATGTTTATAAGTAGTTCACGATTGCCGCTTCGCTTTAATTCACCTGAAGGAAAAAGTAAGTCGCCGAAGGCAAGGTAGGAATGTGTTTGATGTATTTTGATTGCTTTGAAATTGCAGTAGTTGCTCGATCGGAACTTTTACCTGTCGTGAGTAAAAACTTCTCTCCGCAAAAATGTCAATCGATCCATAATTACTTCAAATCCATTGTCAGCATCCACACCGACTTGCCACCATGCACCAATTCCTCCATTATAAGATCAAACAGAAGTAATATAAATAACACCTTAACAATAAAACTACATATTACATCTTGCAATTAGGTAATGATATGCTTAATTTGCTTTAAGTTAACCGCAAAGCAACCAAACCGTGAATAACAGTATTTTTATTGATATAGGTCAGCAACTCCGAAAAGTAGACCTGGAACTAGTATCACACATGCATTACATGGATGGTGCGACTACCATTGAAATGACCAACGACACCAAAATTATCTGTTGCACATCGCTAAAAGAATTTCAGCTACACCTCCCTGGTCATTACATCCGGGTTAACCGTAATGTCATCATTAATGTAAAACACGTAACTGCCTACTACAAGCACAACCAAATGGTAAGCATGGACAACGGACGTAATTTTACCGTTACCCGCCGTAATGTTCCTCAACTGGTTAGCCAAATGAAAATACATTTTACCTTGGTAAAATAATCTCAACTACCACTTATCTTAAAAATCCGACCACTTAATCACTAAAATAAACCAGACTTTGGCATCTTTTATTATTGCGTGATAAATTGGGTTATCATTAATCAGACCCGGTTGTTGTGATGCAATATGTTTCAAGTACATAGTAAACGTCATCTGGCAGATGCAGATCAATTGAAGGTTACTAATAGATTATTAAGAAAAATGCCGCCGACATCAATATTAGATGATGGATGAGCAAGGCTACACTTTCGTGAGGTTTGCTTTTATGATTGAATGCAATTGTCGGGGACACTGGTTGGTTTTATGAGGAATTAACAAAAATGAAAACATTAAGATGATTACTTAAATGGCAAATTTTGAAATAGCATTTAGAAAGACCATGCAAAATGAAGGTGGCTTTGTTTTGCATAAAGTAGAGCATGATTCAGGAGGATGGACTTTTGCCGGCATTGCTGAAACCTATAATCCGAACTGGCCTGGCTGGAGTTTAGTAAAATCAGGACGTAAAGATGATCCTGAAGTTACCCGTATGGTTAAAGAACTATACAAACAAAAATATTGGAACAAAGCTAGGTTGGATGATATTGATAGTGATTTAATTGCCTATAACATTTTTGATTTTGGTGTAAATGCCGGAGTAGGTACTTCTGTTAAAATTGCACAACGTATTGTTGATGTTACACCTGATGGTGGCTTGGGCTCCATTACCCTAAATGCTATTAATGCTTATGATGAGCAAACTTTTGTTCAGGCTTTTTTTATAGGCAAGGTGGCTCGCTATAATGCTATAGTGGCCCGAAACAGAACTCAACAAGAATTTCTTCATGGCTGGCTTAACCGGGCATTTAAGACCTTATCGTTATGACATTACCAATAGGAAAAATAGTAAGTGGAGTAGTTAATACTATTGATGAGCTGCACACCTCGAAAGAAGAGGAAATGAAAATAGCTTTTGATGTAAGAAAGATTGAACATGATGAAAATATTGGACAAATAGAAACTAATAAAATTGAGGCTTCTCATAAATCAATGTTTGTTGCAGGTTGGCGTCCTTTTATTGGATGGGTTTGTGGCACCGCTCTCTTATATAATTTCATTGTTAAAGATTTAATAGAGTACTACTTAGCTATCCGCCATGAAGATGTGCCTAGCCTACCATCATTGCAAATGGAACAACTCATGACAATCTTATTGGGTATGCTTGGTTTGGGTGCTGCGCGTACAGTTGAAAAAATAAGAAAAGTGAATTCAGATTCCTTAAGCAATTCAGGAGAGAAGAATAAACAACGAAATGGCTTCTTAGGTGGGTTTTTTAAAGGAAAGAATAATTAAACTTATTAATGTCGAAATTATATGTAATGAATAAGGTTATTAATTGCAGATAATAAAATAACAATCTTCTAGTCCGAAATAAAACGCCATAATGCTAAGCAAAAGATAGAATATGGAAGAACTTGAGAAAAAGAAAATTCAAACAGAGATTGATCATATAACTGCTCTCACAGAAGAGTTGAAGTCAAAAAATACTTTAAATGAACAAATCGCGCATAATCGAATTAAGCGATGGATGGGTAGCATTTTGTCCCTTATAAGTGTTATTGCTGCAATAATAGGAATAATCATCCCGTTAAATAATTTTCTTGTTGAGAGTAATAATAAGCTACAATACGAATTGAATGAAAATATGATTAATTTAGTTGATAATCTTGACTCTCAATCAAAATTGATACAACTTCGTTCAATGATTCTATTAAGTTATTATGAAGAGAATTCACTAAAAGTATTACTGTTTCAACTTTACCAGACAAGCCCCGAAGATAAAGTAATGCTATATAATATTATCGATTTGATAGTTGAAATATTTAAGGTTAATAATAAAGAAGTTAGGAAGCAAATAGATTTTCAATTAGATAGACTATTTGAAAGGTTAAACCCAAGTGGAGGGGTAGAAATATATTTAGGACCGTTAGAGAACTTATTTATCACAATCCAAAAACTACCTCTGAAGAGAAAAGATTTATATTGGTTAGATAATCTTATTGAAAGATCAGAAAAAGAATTAGATGATTATGAAAAAGAGTTAAATGATCATGAAAAACAAGATCTTATTACCGTCCGATCAGAAATTAACAAGTGTAAAAAGTTAAGAAGAAAAAATGGACATTGATAAACAAAAAATAATAATCGCAATGTGGAATTATCGATATTTAATTGTCGTTATCATACTAGTATTTAATTCTTATACATTGCTTTCTCAGTCTGATAGTTATGGTTCTGATTTCTATTTAGTAAGACTTCATGCTGATTTAGAAAATGACGCAGTAAGAATGAGTATTGTTAATTGGATGAATGAAGATTTGAAAAATAACACAAAGTTGAAGTTTGCAAATCAAGGGATACGGAGACACTGGAATAAAGCGAAATATGATGAATCGTTTAGAAGGAATTATTACTTAAAAACTACTCAAAATATTGATTTTTATTTGGTATCTGATGTTATTAAAGAGAATGATTGGTTTTTTTTGAAGTGTTCTTTATATGATGCAAATTTTAAAAAGGTCCCTAATACAGAATTTGTTAGGTTAGTTAAAAATAATCGAACCATGATAAGGGATATTAGTGGAGAGGTGATTGATGAACTCATCTTTTTCAAACAGCATGGCACTTTTAAGAGTACCATATTGGTTCATGATTTTGATTTTGATCCTTCAATTGAGCATTTTATCGTTAAAAGATTTACAGAATCGCTCGTATACAAATTATTAAATGATGGTACATTGAGTGCTAAGTATTGTATCCTATATAATCCAATAAATATAGAAGATAAAAACACATTGAAAGGTCAACTTTATGATTTTGATAAACAAGTTGAGGGGATTGGTAAAGCCTCTTTTCAAATATATTTATGGGATGACATGGAGCAGTTTACCGTGAGAAGATTAAATAAAGATGATATTTATGAACAATTTGACTATATAAAAAATGAAATACAAAAATGCATCGAGAAACTGGAACGTAAGAATCACTAAGATCTTGCCTTTTTATATTTTAATGGCATTATTATGTATGCCTAAGAATATGTCAGCTCAATCAAGAGATAAAATATCTTTAATGTTTAGTAAGTTTGATCGAACTGATAAAAGATTGTTTCATTCTACAATTCAATTGGATTTCGAGAGTATTTTACAACTATCACTCTTAAACCAGGAATATGATTATTGGCAAAAGACAGATCAGAACTATAATTTTTCCAAATGGAATCAGATTTATGTGGATTCAATTAGCCCAGATGTAATAGTTTATGGATCTTATGCACTTTACGAAAACTCATACGAAGTTAAAGTTAATTTGTTTTTTTCAAGACACAAGAGAACAAAGCATTTAGAGGTTTTTGTAGGGGATTTAAATAATCCATATTTGGGGTTATCAAATTTAAGTAAAAACATTTCCATATCAATTGATGATTTACTATTAAGGGCTTCGAATGAAAAGAAAGTTGCAATTATTTGGAAAAGTCCTAAAAGAATTGATAAAAAGTCATTTTATTTTGAATACTATAGCAAATTGACTACAGATTTAACAACAAGTATTGATAATCAATTGGGATTTCAAATTATACCTTGGGAGCAAGCAATTAAATATTATGGGAGTAGTATTCAGAATGAAGAAATTGTAAGTGAATTAGATATTGATGGGTTGTTGGTCGGTGTTATGGAGCAGACCAGGGAGAATAAACTCAAAATTAGCCCAGATTTTTATTATATAAAAGATGACACAACTAAAGCTTCACTTAAATTGAATGAAATTTCTGAAGGTTATTATGGTAATATCCCATTTATAGATCAATTAGTGTTCCGGTCAAATAACTTTTTTAAAAATGTTGTAAAAAAAAATAGTGACTGGAATTTTAATCCATATTTACAAACTGGAGAAGTATTTAACGACTTTATAAATCTTGGTGATACTTATGCTGAAAAAAAACTACCAAGTATTTCTAACTTTTATCTATTACAAGCACAAAGCATTAATAATAACTCTTCAGACCTACATACGAAAATAGCACATAATTATCTTGAAATGGGTAGATTTGAAGAAGCCAGACAAGAGTTCTCAATGGCTTTAGAAATAGACTCTTCAAAAATTGATAATTTCATTAATCTATATAATTTATATATAAATCAAGGCGAGTATGAATCAGCTTTAAACTTGGCGAAAAGAACTATTAGAAAATGGCCAAATGAAATTAAGTCATTGGAAATGTTGGGCATTTCAAACTATTATAACGAGAAATATGAAGAAGCAAAGAGTAATCTGAATAAAGCTAAAGATATTGATACAACAAATGCAAATGTCTTTGTTTTTTTGGCTTTTTCACAGCAGGCCACAAATCAGTTTGAACAAGCAGTAGTAAACTTGAAAAAGGCAAAGCATTTGGATTCAGAAAAAATAATCGATTATAATTTTTATATAGCGAGTACATTGATTGAAATGTCTTTAGGCATGATGATGGAAGACGATTATGCGAGTGCGCTGAAGTATATGGAAGAATCCCAGAAATATTACCAATTTGACTATTTAGTAGACCATCAAATATTGGTTTATCTGCTAAATAACAATCTAAGCAGGGCAATAGAAATTTTTAATTTTAATCTTGAATCTGGCTATTATGATGAATCTATTGATTATTATAATTTTGCCCTATCTATCAGGACTGCATTTCTAGCTGATTCATGTACCTGTAAGTATGAGAAAGAGTATGGAGAAGAAATAATCAAGTATATCAAAAAACATCTTCAGCATAATCCTGAAAGGGCAGATGCAAATTTTATAATTGGTAATACCTATAGTTTTCTCAATAAATCAAACTTGGCATTAGAATATTTACAAAAAGCATATGATCTTGATAAAAATAACAAACAAGTTATACTCGATTTATGTGAAGGTTTGTTAATCAATGGCTATCCTGAACGTTCCATTGAGATATATGAAGAGGTGGCTAATGATAGACTTATAACAGATCAAGAATTAAGAGATGGTATTATATTGGATTTGATACAAATAGGCAATATTGCAATTGTTGAAAAAAGATTAGAAGAAAAATTAGTAAATAGAATAGAAAAAAGTATCCAAAAAGGTGGTAAACCATATAATTGGTATTTTGGTTTATTCAGATCATGGGTCGAGAATAATTTTGACTCAGAATTGGAATCCGATTTAGTCCACTTAGTTACTAAATTAGAGGAGCTCGGGAATATATAGAATAAAGAGTGGAAACCTTTTAAATGTGAAAGAGTATGCACAGTGAAGCATAAGCCTTAGAAGGTTGTCATCAAATTGAGTATACCTATCAGGCGATATACTTTATGGATTAGAATGAAACCATTACTGTAAAAGGCTTTGTGACAAAGGATAATATTTAGGGTAGATGTACATCAAAGTTTAACTTGTGAGACATTACATGGGAAATATGTGATGATAAAATTCATTGGTTCTGAAAAGAAGATATTGCACCTTACTCACTTTATGTTTCAATGGTACATGATGTCCTTACCTAATATTAAGCGCTGTGGATTTATGACAAGAAAGAAGCTGATGTGTTTTACAATATTTTGAAGGAAGTTGACTACTTGTCATCTCCATTTATAAAGTTGGCAAGGATTTTAGAATTGTGTTCTTTGAGGTGGACATAAATACCAAAACCATTAAGAGGAACAGTCAAATTACTGGTGAATTGTTAGGAACAATATTAACATTAAGAAAATAGTCTCACTCAACAAAACATAAATTACCAAATAAACGGCTCTCCAATACCTTCCGGATTTAGGCCAGCTCCATCATAAATACTCATCTTTCACTGCCAACTTTGCACTAAACACTTTTTCTCCTATCTTGCTTTCTCAAACACAACCAACCCATGATACTGGTCTATAAATTTTTCAGAGAGAGTTTTTTATTTGCCGTTAATGCCTTACGCACCAATAAGCTGCGTACTATATTAACACTATCAGGCGTTACCATAGGTATCTTTTCTATTATATCCGTTTTTACTTTAATCGATTTTCTGGAGAAGCAGGTTCGTGAGAGTATTGAGTCGCTGGGTAATAATGTGGTATACATTCAAAAATGGCCATGGACACCACCCGAAGGAGAGAGTGAATATCCCTGGTGGCGCTATATGAACCGGCAAGTTCCTTCACTAGATGATTACGAACAAATCAAGCGACGCTCTCAAATTACCCAAGCTGTTTCATATGTGATGTCTTCGCAAAAAATGCTGCAACACGAAGACAACTCCTACGATAATGTGGCCGTAATGGGCGTTTCAGAAGATTTTGATGCCATCTGGACCTTTGAAATTGCTAAGGGACGATACTTTTCACCTTACGAAGGTAATAGTGGTATGGCCGTTGCCATTATTGGAGCTGAAATAGCTGACGAACTCTTCCAGGGAGCCGATCCGATTGGTAAACGCGTTAAGATGATGGGGCGCAAACTAATGGTTATTGGAGTAATACAGCGTCAGGGGTCCGATATTTTTGGCAATAGTCTGGATAAAAATTTGATCATCCCCGTTAAATATGCCCGCAACCTGTTTAATCTGCGCAGTGAATCAGTCAACCCAATGATATTGGTAAAGGGTAAGGAAGGCTATACGTCTGATGATATGGTTGATGAATTAACAGGAGTGATGCGCGCCATTCGGCGTATTAAACCAAGTGGTGACAACGATTTTGCCCTGAATCGCATCAGTCTCATCCAGAAAAATTTCGATAGCCTCTTTGATTTTATTGATCTGGCCGGATGGTTTATCGGTGGTTTCTCCATATTGGTTGGAGGTTTTGGTATAGCCAATATCATGTTCGTTTCTGTTAAGGAGCGTACCCGCATTATTGGTATCCAGAAAGCATTAGGGGCCAAACGTAAGTTTATACTGATGCAATTCCTTATTGAAAGCACAGTTCTGTCATTATTGGGCGGATTGGCCGGTCTCTTGATCATCTTTGGCATAGCCCTTTCAATTGCTATTGCTTCCGAAACAGAAATGGCCCTTACACTCATCAATATCTTTAAAGGAATAGGTATTTCATCATTTATTGGTATTGTATCAGGTTATATCCCTGCCTGGAAAGCTTCAAGGATGGATCCGGTTGAGGCCATTAATGCAGTGTAGAATAGATTTTGTATATTAATAGACCTGACAGGTTTTTGAAAACCTGTCAGGTCTAAATAAATAAAAATGCAAAAGATCGAACCTTTTATTCCTGGTGCATACTATCATATTTATAATCGCGGAATCAATAGTTGTAATCTTTTTGAAAAGGAGGAGAACTATTATTACTTTCTCAATCTTTATGAAAGATATATTAAACCAATTGCAGATACCTATGCCTGGGTTCTAATGCCTAATCACTTTCATCTGTTATTGAGAATAAAAGAAAAAGAAAATAATGCAAAGCCAGTTCATCAGTACTTTTCAAACTTATTCAATGCCTATTCAAAAGCCTTCAATAAATTTTATGAGCGTCGCGGTGCATTATTTGAACGTCCATTTAAGAGAAAAATAATAGATAATCCCGGCTATTATAAGCAATTAGTTATATACATTCACCAAAATCCGGTTCATCATGGATTTTGCGCTCACCCTATAGAATATGGATGGAGTAGTTACTTGACATGTATAAGCAGTAAGCCAACTAACCTGAAGCGCGATGAAGTGATTAATTGGTTCAATTGTAAGAAGAGCTTTAAAGAAGATCATAAACAAAAGCTTGAAACAGCTGATATAAACAATTGGTTGGAGATTTAGCTGACCTGTTTAAGAGTAACTTTTCTCAAATCAACCATTCAACAAATCACCAATCCAACACTCACTCAAATCATTATTCGAAACAAAACAGGACCTATTCTTTTTACTAATACATTAGAAACTTATCTTGTGTTATGCATCTAATATCTTACATCTGAAAATATATTTCTAACATCATAAATAATTAACACCATGAACTTACTTTTAATCTCCAACTCAACCATGGCTGGTGAAGCCTATCTTGATTATCCAAAGCATGATATTGCCAATTTCTTAGGTACAGATAAAGTGAATTGCCTGTTTATTCCTTATGCTGGTGTAACAGTCTCATTCGACAATTACGAAGCTAAGGTTAAAAGCCGCTTCAACGAAGTGGGACATGATGTGGTCTCCATTCACCATTTCGATGATCCCGTAAAAGCAGTTGAAGATGCTGAGGCAATTGTTGTTGGGGGTGGAAGTACCTGGCAATTGCTTCGCATGATTCACGATAACAAATTAACGGAATCTATTTGCAAAAAAGTGTTGGCAGGTGTTAAGTATATCGGATGGAGTGCTGGCTCAAACCTGGCTTGTCCAACCATAAAAACCACTAACGATATGCCTATAATCGATCCGCTTGGATTTGATGCACTCAATCTTATTCCTTTCCAGATCAACCCGCATTATCTCGATGCAAACCCAGAAGGTCATGGCGGTGAAACGCGCGAAGAGCGTATCCTTGAGTTCTTGGAGGTCAATAAGGAAACAACAGTGGCAGGCTTGCGCGAAGGATGCATGTTTACATTTATCAATGATCAGATTGGCTATAAAGGAAAACTGCCGTTGCGTGTGTTCCAGTATGGCAAAGAACCCTACGAAGTTCAGCCCGCCGGAGATTTTAGCTTCTTAATGTCTGAATAAAATTGTTAAGATATCTTTAATAATAGTAAAACTATCATAAAATATCAGAAGAGCCAGCCAAGTGGCATATGTTTTGCTTTTCCTGGGGCTGATAATTATAATTTTAGGAAGCTATGAAGGATTTTTTTAAAACTTACAAAAATGACATCCCCGCGGGGTTGGTGGTGTATCTGGTTGCACTGCCACTGTGTTTAGGTATTGCACTGGCATCTGGTGCACCATTATTCTCAGGAGTCATCTCCGGTATCATTGGTGGTATTGTCATCGGATTTATGTCAGATTCAAGATTAAGCGTTAGTGGTCCTGCAGCCGGATTAACGGTAATCGTATTTTCGGCGATTGCAACATTAGGATCATTTGAAACTTTTCTATTGGCAGTATTAATCTCTGGTATTATTCAATTGGTTTTGGGTTATGCACGTGCCGGTATTATCGGGCACTTTTTCCCATCATCAGTAATTACCGGGATGCTTACAGCTATTGGATTAAGTATCATCTTAAAGCAAATTCCGCATGCTTTTGGATATGATCTTGCAGGCATTGATACAGCTGCATTTGAAGATAAATACGGTCAAAATACCTTCTCTGCATTATATTTTATGTTGGCTGGTATCCTTCCCGGAGCAGTAATTATTAGTGTTTTGTCAATGGGAATTTTATTATTCTGGGATACAAAAGCTATTAAGAACAATAGTGTACTAAAACTGATTCCCGGGCCACTGTTAGTAGTCGTTTTAGGAGTTGTTCTAAATGAGATATTTAAAGCCGCAGCACCATCGTTGGCTTTAGGAGCAACACACCTTGTTTCCTTACCTGAAATGAATGGATTTAGTTCTTTAATCAGTGAGTTGCGTTTTCCTGATATCAGTGAAATTACCAATACAGATGTCTGGGTAGTAGCCTTTACTATTGCCATTGTTGGTAGTTTAGAGTCACTTTTAAGTCTCGATGCAACCGACAAGCTTGACCCTGCCAAGCGAATTGCAAGTCCGAATCAGGAATTAAAAGCTCAGGGATGGGGTAATATGTTGGCTGGTTTAGTTGGTGGTCTCCCGATGACTGCAGTAATCGTACGTAGTTCGGCTAATGTTAACTCAGGAGGTAAAGGGAAATTCTCAGCTGTATTTCACGGGGTTCTACTATTATTAAGTGTGTTGTTTTTTGCGCCATACCTTAACTATATACCTTTGTCGGCTTTAGCTGCTGTACTGATACATGTCGGATTGAAGTTGAATAAAGCATCGATATACAAGGATGCTATCAAAAAAGGAGTAAATCAATACGTACCTTTCTTTGCAACCATTATTGTTATTTTGCTGACAGACTTGTTAAAGGGAATTACCTTCGGAATTATAGTTGGCTTTATCTTCGTTCTGAAGTCTAACTTCCGCTCAGGTATCGTTCTGTCCAATGTTGGGAATAATTACTTGATTCAGGTATCGCGTAACCTCTACTTCTTTAATAAAGCACAATTGCGCAGAACATTGCAGCATTTACCAAAGGATATCAATTTATTAATTGATGGAACCGAAGTTGATTTTATAGATAATGATATACTTGCCGCTGTTGAGGATTTCTGTTCGTCTACAGCTGAGCAAAACAATATCAAAGTCACTATTAAGAAAAGTGAAACAGCTGCAATTCCGATGTTCAGGAAAGAAGTAGCATAATTTCATGGACTATTGTATATCATGTAAATAGTCTTGATACTTAATACTAACATCTAGATACTTATTATTATGAAATCATACGATCAAATATTCCTGGCAAACAGAGCTTGGGTTCAAACAATAAAGAATGTTGACGAAGATTATTTTAAAAACTTGTCATTGGGGCAATCACCCAAGTATTTCTGGATAGGTTGTGCAGATAGTCGCATGTCACCAACAATGATAACAAGAAGTAAACTGGGCGAGTTATTTGTGCATCGCAATGTAGCGAACCTCGTTAAAGAAGATGATGAAAATTTTATGGCATCTCTTCGTTATGCAGTCGATTATCTCAAAGTAAAACACATTGTGGTGGCAGGACATTACAGTTGTGGTGGTGTTAAAGCAGCATTCGATGGTTTGCAAGACCCTTACCTGACTAAGTGGATTGACGATATCAAACAAACTTTAGACGCCAATGAAGCTGAGATTGCAAATATTGGGGATGAGACACAAAAACTGAATCGCCTGACTGAATTAAGTATTATCAAACAAGTCGATAAGCTGGCTTCGATGGATATTATAAAAGATGCCTGGGCCAAAGGTCAGCGTTTGTTTGTTCATGGATGGATTTTCAATATATCCACAGGCGAACTGAATTCTCTTAAAGAGATTCATCCTGATGATATGAACACAAAATAACACATTGAGTAATTTTAGCTCACTTTAGGTTGTCTCATTATTGGGACAACCTTTTTTTATTCATGCTTGTTAGTTCAATTGATAGAAGTACATAGAGTGTTGATTTTATGCGTCTTGTCAAATATGTTAATTTACATCATGAAAATGTCTTGGTACTTTGTACTCAGTACTTGATACTTCATTATTGATATAACCTAACAATCTACTTTCATTATGGCTGAAAACAAAACAAAAGCAACAACAGCTGATGCTCGGGCATTTATCAAAGGCGTAGAGCACGATCAACGCCGTGAGGATAGTATGGTTATTCTTGAGCTGATGGAGAAACTAACGCAATGTAGACCCGTGATGTGGGGAGAGTCCATTGTGGGTTTTGGAAACTATACCTATAAGTACGCAAGTGGTCGAACCGGCGATTGGTTTATTACCGGATTCTCGCCACGGAAACAGAGCCTCACCGTATACTTAATGTATGGTTTCAATAAAGTTCAACATTTGCTCGATAAGTTAGGCAAGTACAAAACCGGCAAAGGTTGCTTATATATTAATAAACTAAGCGATGTCGATATGGAGGTTCTCGAAGAACTAATTATGGCAACCATTGAAGCACACCAAAGAAATAGGACTAGAAACCAGGAGTGATTGATAGTACCAGTGCATAAAATGTTTTCAGGATTTATATCAAAGACGGGAGTAGTTCACAACAATATTCCACAATTAATATTCGAAAAGCTTAAAGTTTTTTGCATTCAGAAATAACTAGTATTCAATACAGTATTACTAAACCTGATAATTGTCATGCGAAAAACATGAATCAGACATTTGGATATTAAAAAAACTCTCTGTTATTTTGCACCCGCTTTTGAGGACAATGGTTCATCTGAAAGGCACGGC
>NZ_CEXQWX010000168.1:0-12878 GCF_982718395.1 Carboxylicivirga sp. | reverse complement strand
TTATGAACATTAATGACCTGATTACTTGTAGTTACGCTGTGCAACTTTAACCACTTCAAAAGACAATTCTTCTTTATGCATTACAGGTGCTTTATCTTCACCTTGGTATTCCCAGCAAGCAGCATAAGCAAACTTGTCATCCTGACGCATTGCTTCACCTTCTTCAGTCTGGTACTCTTCACGGAAGTGACCGCCACATGACTCTTCACGATTTAATGCATCGCGGGCCATTAAGTCACCAATATCAATAAAGTCAGCCAAACGAGATGCTTTTTCCAACTCTACATTCATACCTTCACCTGAACCAGGGATACGTACATTACTGTAGAATTCCTTCTTGATATTAGCAATCTTTTCAATAGCCTGCTCCAAACCTTCTTTGTTACGAGCCATACCTACGAAATCCCACATTACTAATCCAAGCTCTTTGTGAATGCTGTCAACTGAACGCTCACCTTTGATAGACATTAATTTCTCGAATTTAGCTTTTGCTTCATTTTCAGCATCCATAAATTCTTTTTCATCACCTGTCATACGAGGTGTAGAAATATCATCAGCCAAATAGTTCTGGATTGTATATGGAAGAACGAAATATCCATCAGCTAATCCCTGCATTAAAGCTGAAGCACCTAGGCGATTTGCACCGTGGTCAGAGAAGTTAGCCTCACCAGCAGCAAATAAACCAGGAACAGTTGTTTGCAATTCGTAATCAACCCAGATACCACCCATTGTATAGTGAATAGCGGGGTAAATCATCATAGGTGTTTCGTATGGATTGTCATCAACAATCTTTTCATACATCTGGAATAAGTTTCCGTAACGGGCCCGAATCGCATCTTCACCTAAACGCTCGATTGACGATTTAAAGTCAAGGTAAACAGCTAATCCTGTTGCGCCAACACCATAACCAGCATCGCAACGCTCTTTAGCAGCACGAGACGCTACGTCACGAGGTACTAAGTTACCAAATGCCGGATAACGACGCTCTAAGTAATAATCACGATCTTCTTCAGCAATTTGCGTTGGCTTCATTTTACCGGCACGAATTGCTTCAGCATCTTCTTTCTTTTTAGGAACCCAGATACGTCCATCGTTACGTAAGGACTCTGACATCAAGGTTAACTTCGACTGGAACTCACCGTGAACAGGAATACATGTTGGGTGAATCTGAGCGAAACAAGGGTTAGCAAAAGCAGCACCTTTTTGGTAAGCTTTGATAGCAGCTGAACCATTTGATCCCATTGCGTTAGTAGAAAGGAAGAAAGTGTTTCCATAACCACCAGTTGCCAATACAACTGCATGACCAAAGTGACGTTGGAATTCACCAGTTACCAGGTCACGTGCAATAACACCACGTGCTTTTCCGTCAACCATTACAATGTCAACAATCTCGGTACGTGTGTATAAGTCAACTGTACCGGCATTTACCTGACGCATCAAAGCCTGGTAAGCTCCAATCAATAACTGCTGACCAGTCTGTCCTTTTGCGTAGAATGTACGGCTCACCTGAGCACCACCAAATGAACGGTTATCCAATAAACCGCCGTATTCGCGGGCAAAAGGAACACCCTGAGCCACACACTGGTCGATGATATCGTTACTTACTTCAGCCAAACGGTGCACATTAGCTTCGCGAGCACGATAATCGCCACCTTTTACTGTATCGTAGAATAAACGGTGAACCGAGTCTCCATCGTTTGGATAGTTTTTTGCAGCATTGATACCTCCCTGTGCTGCAATTGAGTGAGCACGACGAGGAGAATCCTGAATGGTGAAGTTCTTTACATTGAAACCCATTTCACCAAATGAAGCAGCGGCCGAAGCACCTGCCAAACCAGTTCCAACAACAATAATATCTAATTTACGCTTGTTAGCAGGGTTAACCAGTTTCTGGTTAGCTTTATAATTAGACCACTTTTTGGCCATATCGCCTTGTGGTATCTTAGAATCTAATTTCATATCTATGATGTATTTAGATTTGACTATTGATAAAATGCAAATTGAAGGATGGCAATTGCAGCGAATCCAAGACCTACAATCCATGCGAAAGCAATACCGGCAACAGTCCAGCGACAACGCCAGATGTTATTGCTTAATCCTAAAGTTTGGAACGCCGACCAAAATCCGTGAGTTAAGTGGATCGTTAATCCTAAGGCTCCAATCACATACAAGACGACTCTCCATGGTTGTGCAAAAGCTGCATTCACCAATGCGTAAGTGTTGTGCATTTCTACCCCATCAATGGTAATTGATTCCGCCGCATGAGTAATTTGCAATGGCACCCAAAAATCGATCAGGTGAACAACCAAAAACGCTAAAACAGTCAAACCTAACACAAACATGTTTTTTGATGCCCACATCACATCTTTAGTGTTGTTACCCGAAGCATACTTGGCCGAACCACGTGCTTTGTTGTTTTGAAGTGTTAAGATGGCTGCATAAATAATGTGTACAATGAAACCTGCAAACAAAAACGGCTGCAAACCATACTTAATTAATGGAAGCGCCATAAAGTTAGCGGCTACATTAAACATCTGCCCGCCATCTGGCACAAGCAGCAGTAAGTTAATGGAAAGGTGAATGATTAAGAACACCACCAAAAAAAGTCCTGATAAACTCATCAGCAACTTTCTTCCAATTGAGGAACCAAAAATAGTACTCATAGGAATCCCTTTTTAATTTATTTATTTGTTAAAACTAATTTGTTTTTAAGGCTGCAAATGTAGGTTTGAAAGGCCCATCGGGCAAATAATATTAAAGAATTAATTCTATATTTATATCAATTCTAATTAACCACACATTTAAACATTTTACATTGTCATCTTTTTAACATTTATTATTACAAATTAATGAAAAATTAAAAAGATAAAGACCTCTTTTTATCTATTTATAATCAATTTAAATTCACAAAGCTTATTGGGATAAGGCGTCACAATTTACTTTAAATTTTAGGCTAATTCAAAGGAATACCTGTTAAATTCTTTTAAAGAAAGATAATGCTAATCGCTGAGCTTCAATGCTTTTTTATTTTCTTATAAAGTTTTCTATTTTTGTTTGAACGAACAGGTTTAACACAATCATATATTCTGACCATGCAAGAAGAAATAGATTTAATATTAGAGGATGCCAAAGAAAGAATGGCCAAAGCAGTTGAACATCTTGACAACGAATTAGGTAAAATTCGTGCAGGTAAAGCTAATCCTAAAATGCTTGAAGGCGTTTTGGTTGATTACTATGGCAGCATGACACCACTTTCGCAGGTGGCTAACCTGAGTACTCCTGATCCTCGTACCATTGCCATTCAGCCATGGGAAAAACAATTGATTGGTGAGATTGAGAAAGCTATTATGGCAGCCAACCTGGGCTTAAACCCGGATAACAATGGAGACATCATCCGTATTAATATTCCTCCATTAACCGAAGAGCGTCGTAAAGATTTGGTAAAGCAAGCCAAGGCTGAGTGCGAAGATGCTAAAGTAAGTTTCCGTAATACTCGTCGTGATTGTAATGATGAGTTGAAGAAAATGAAAAAAGAAGGTTTATCTGAGGACTTGGAGAAGGATGCCGAAGCTGAAGTTCAAAAAATCACTGATGAACATGTGAAGAAGGTGGATGCAATGTTTGAGGTGAAAGAAAAGGATATCCTGACTGTATAAGACAATAGATTTAAGACGTAAGATAAAAGACTTACATTCAAAAATATTGATAGGCCATTCAGCAATGAGTGGCTTTTTTATTGGCTCTGTCTCGTCCTAATTAGATGTAAACTAAACATTTAGGAACAAAATTGTATGTTCTGCTTAGTAAGGAATTGCACTCTAATTAGTGTTTAAGAAAAACCAAGCTTGCTTTTACTTAAAACCAAATTAGGTTTGACCCAAAACCTAGCTAGGTTTTGCACAAAACCACGTTAGGTTTGGATCGAAACCAAGGCAGGTTTTGGTTGAAATCAAGCTTGCTTTTTATTGATAACTATCTATTTGGAAACCGATGCTTATCGGTTTTAGGTTCGATAAGCATCGACTTTTGAATGATAAAAACTGTATTGTTTTCTCCGTTAAGCGTAGCGTCACGCTACGATTTATTTCATTAGGCTAGTTAAAAGCGACGTAGTGAGACGCTACACCGAACGATATACGCCATTTAATTGCTACACGCATCAGAGGATTTATAAACTGGCCTAAGTGAAATAAAATTAGGATGGTAATTACCTCGCTATCTGACATATTAAAATTCCTAATTCTTCACTTCTTACTGGTGTTTTCTGTTAAGAAATGCCCCATCTTAACTTGATTAAATACTTAGCAAAATTCATCTACTAAATAATAAATTTCGATAACTTTATCTCCCATAAGAAACGAGTTGATTTAGGTCTATACACTTAAATATACTGAAGAATTATTTCTTTTTACTTGATTATCAAATTCCTACATAGAACTCACGTTAAAATATCAATAATGAAAAAAATACTTTATCTAATCATCTTCATGGTATGTAATATATCTTTCATTGCTCAAGCACAAAAATCCCAGCAAAACAGTGTTGCTTTTCTGGAGCATTCAAGGCAAAAACAACTTGAATTAGTTCCATTAGAAGATATTGAAGAAGAAGACAATATCATATCAAACAATAAGGAAGGTCAAACTTTTTTAAAATTTACTTCATCTACTACAGAATTATTAGACAGTGTTGTAACACTAAATAGTAGCGATGAATTTATTTCTAAAACAATATATAAATATAATATTAATGATAATCTTATCCTTTTAGAATATTATAACTGGAATAACATTGAAGAAGAATGGACTTACTACCAAAAAACAGATTACGTATATAACAGCAATGGACATGTAATGATAGTTTCAAGGTGGGATTCAAATAATAAGCTCTGGAGATATTCCAATAAAGTAGTTAAAGAGTATAATTCAAATGGGGATCAAACACTATATGAACATTATCATTGGACTGACTCATGGGTCTATTCAAGCAAAGAAGAAACCGAATGGGATACAGATAATGAAGAAAACAAAACAAAGATTTACATTTTGTATATATGGGATGATATACTTGAGCAACTTCAACCAGATTACAAAAAAGAGGCTGTATTCCATGGAAATAGTGATGAATACAAGCAAGAAATAATATATAAGTGGAGTGATGAAATGTGGGTTCCATTTTCAAAGTTTGAACAATTGCATGATGATGATGGATATGATCAAACCATGGCCAATTACACTTGGAATACTACAAGCAACCATTTCGAGGGCAACTCTAAATCTGGTTATGTATTTAATGATGACAAAAGCATTAAGATTCAAACAACTTACCAATGGGACAGCCAGGAGTTGGATTGGAAGTTTAAAACGGAAGTAGAAAACGGAACAATTCGCTTCGAAACAGAATATACAAAGGAAGGTGAAACCTGGCTCCCTGTTAGTAGAATAGGATATGATGGTGACTATGTAATACATTATAACCTTATCGACAACATCTTTGTACCTAATTATAAAGAAATTAGCTATTACAGTAATGATAATCTGATATCTTACCTGCGTTACAATTGGGATACTGAAAATCAAGATTGGTACAAGTCACATCACATAAATAATCAATGGGATAATCTTACCGGGTCATGGAAAATATTTAGAAAAGTAGATCAAAAATATGATTTATCGGGACATACAACATGTCGCATACAACTTTATCGTCCCGATAGCTCAAGCCCTTGGGATGAGGTATATACATATAAACAAGAACGTAAGTACAATGATATTGGTCAACAACTAACTTATACTCTTTTTTATTGGATAGAAGAGGATTGGGATGATGAAAATCCAAATAATTCAGGTTGGCAATTAAATAAAGTATCAAATTATTACTATTCAGCCCCTATTCCTACCAGTACATCACAGATGTACACAGTAGAGTTACATACTTACCCAAATCCAGTAATTAACAACCTTACTATTTCAGGTACCTTAGGTAGAGAGGTGATTCAAGTATACGATACAAATGGTGTACTAATTGAAACATACATGGCTTCAAAAAATAAAACAGAAATTGATGTTAGCAATCTAAACAAAGGGATTTATATTCTAAATATAGAAGGTGCTAGCTATAAGATAATTAAAGAATAACCCCCCTTATCCTGAAGCATCTAATACGAAGTTGATATAAAAAGAAAGCCTGACACTTAAGGTATCCGGCTTTCTTTCTGTACCCAGAGCCGAAGTATTAAATTTTATTATACCTCTCCCCCTGTTAAGTGTAACGTCTCACTACGTTTTATTCTATAAAACCTCAGCCCTACGCTCCGTGAAATTCACAAATTCGTCAAACAAAAACAGTAGTCTCTAACTACCAGATATCACTTGATATCCTTGCAAATTGGTGAAAATAATAAAGCATGATTCTCTTAGAAAAGACTTATGTTATAGTATATTAAGCTACTTTTAGAAAAAATGAACTTACAGAGTTCGTTCAGTAAGGTCATACGAATAATTAAATATACATTTTAATTGGATGATCATTCATTTGGAAACCGATAACTATCCATTTGGAAACCGATAACTATCCATTTGGAAACCGATGCTTATCGGTTTTAGGTTCGATAAGCATCGACTTTTGAATAATAAATACTGTATTGTTTTCGTATGAATATCCATACGTTGAAATTTACAAGTGCTTCGAATCAAAACTGTAGTCTGTGACTTCTAACCATCATTTGATATCCATGCAAATTAGTAATTAAGCAATCGATTCTATCTGATGACTAAGGCTTATGTACAAGGCATGTGAATTGAATATTGTCAATACATCAAAAACAAAACCCTGCAATAGTGTAATTGCAAGGTCTTGTATATTGTACAGGTCAGAGGTCTTGCTAAGGCGACGTAGCGAGACACTACACCGAACGATAATCATTACTTCTTCCTACGGTGAACAGGGGTATCTATATTTACTTATCTGATCTATCGTAGTACAATTCTCTAAAAAAACCAAAAATGCAAAATCCAATTAAAATTACTCCGGTTGTTTCTGAAAACAATTCATTAATATTTATATCGTATTCGCTATGAGGTTCAAATATCATCTTTAATCCAAGTAGAATTCCCAAAAGATATAACAATTGAGACTTTTGCCACTTATTTTTCTTTACCGTTAATTTCTCATCATTCGCATTTTCGATTACAATTTCATTTTTGTTCAAATCTTGATCAGTTACTTTTGACTTACTACATCGAATCTTAGTTAACACAATAAATAAACATATGGCAATCACTCCGACTAAAACAATCGAAATACGAATCCCAAAACTATTTACACAATTGACTACGTCATAAGAATCTAATAGCAACCCATATTTCGGAGATGAGATACCATATACCCCAATTTCAGTATTTATTTTTTCAATTATACTTCTTTGAGGCAGAACATTAACATATATTGAATCTCCAGCCTTCAAGTTCATTGTTTTAATAAAATCCAAATTCTCAAAAGAACATCCTTCTACATCATAGAAAATTCCGGAATTATCACCTCTTAATCTTATGAACTTATTTGATCTATTATCTCCTCCTTCTCCATAGATTGGACTGTCGGCTAACCTTATGCCTAATACCTTAAATGATGAGTCTTCAATTACATCTCCCCTTGATTGATAATAAATTAATCCAATTGTTGATATTGCTATAATCACATAATAAATGATCAAATTCTTTCCTAAACCAGTTATTTTAATCATAATATAACATTTAGAATCCTCCCATTGAATTGAGACCTAACTTTGTATTGTCTTGCTTACATTCTAAATCTTTATAGAAATCCAGATCATCAGATATTCCAGATAGATTTGGATTTTTTACTAGAGCCTGATCAAGTATTTGACGATATTCTTTCTTAAAATAATCAAAGAGTTTCTTTTTGTGTTCACCTTCAACCTTTCCAATCATTTCATTAGAAGAATAATCAACAAATGTCCTCAAACTCAATTCTAGTATAGCCTGATCCAATGGCTTAATTTGTGTCTGATCCTTTTCAAGTTTCACATCAACAAATGACTTAAATACATTAACTGCATGTGGTTTAACTAAATCTCCTATTTTACCCCAGTTATTAAATTTACCTTTAATTATTCCTGAGGCGACAGCATCAGCCCAATCAATTTGTCCAATATCACCGCGCTTCGCTGCTAGTTGTTGTAAGGCATCCATACTAAATTCATATCCTATTTCACCTATATCAACCCATACTTTTTTTGGCACATTAGTAATTACAAAATTAAATGCAGCACCGCCATATGCAACTCCCACAACTGCAATCGTATAAACTCCAGCAACTGCAATAACTCCATAAGTCATGTACTCTACATATTGATCAACCTCTTCCAGTTGCTTTGACCTGATCTTTTGCTTCCGGATAGCTTTCTCACGTTCAACTTCATTTTTAGCGTTCTTAATATCATTTCCTGTAAATTCTTTCCAAAAATTGCTAATCTTTTTACTCAATGAAAATGCCTCTACCTCATAAGGTCGCTGCCCTTCCTCCAACCCATCCAAATCAATATAACTGATTGGTTTATTACCGGCATATTGAAAAGGTGTATAATGCGGATACTCATACTGCAAAGGGTCAACACTTACAAAGCGACAAAGCCAGACCGCATAATATCTAAAACCATAATAGTAAAGTCCGGTTTCTTCATCACGCTCCTTGCCAACGTATTTGTAACGCTTTTGAGAGGTCTCGGTCTCGGTGCGGCCACTTCGATAGCTGGTTGTTCCAAAAGGATGGTATTCCTCGTAAGAGATAATATCTCCCGCTTGGTCTAGTTCCAAAGAAGCAGAACCCAAATGGTTATCATACTGGTAACGAATAATTGCTACAGGATTACTTGTCAAAGAACCTTGATCTACTGTGAGTGTCTCAGCGGTAGCTATTTTTTTCTTATCGTCCGAGATATTAACCGTGGCTCGCTCTGTTTCCAGTACATCGTTGACGAATTTATGATAAATTTCG
The DNA here is from genome assembly GCF_982718395.1 of Carboxylicivirga sp. NCBI lineage: Bacteria > Pseudomonadati > Bacteroidota > Bacteroidia > Marinilabiliales > Marinilabiliaceae > Carboxylicivirga > Carboxylicivirga sp. The sequence goes on along the minus strand of NZ_CEXQWX010000168.1, from coordinate 3,860 downwards.
TAATCACCAAAATAATAGCGCTCTTCACTTACCGTGCCTTTCACCACCACTTTGCGTACACGCTCGCCTGCTGCATTATACACATAGTAGGCTTTGTTGCCCGTAGCATCCAACTCTACTTCCGTCAGCCAGTCATTATAATCCCAATGCAAAGCTTGCAGGTGAGGCATGATGAGCATATTACCATGGGCATCGTAAGTATATTCTGTAGCTCCATCAGTATGGCCCAACAGGTAATTGTTGTTGCTGAAATTATAGAAATAGCTGCGCATCCAATTACCTTGGCTATTGACTGTTTGCATATTCCCCAACTCATCGTAGCTATAGTTGTGAGTATAGTTTTGCATGGCATTGGCAGCCATATTGGGTAATCCAATATTATTGGCAAAGTCGCTGGCTGTTGGCATAGCCAGACTATTGAGTTCACGTCCGGTGGCCTTTGTTAAGCGATAGAGGGCATCGTACTCGTACTTCCCTTTAGGCTCAACCACCGAATTGCCGTAATAGAAAGTTTGTTGGGCATTATCAACCTGCTCCACAATATTACCTACGGCATCGTAAGTGTAATTGAGGTCTTGTAAGATGTCCTGTCCTGTGTTGCGAGTGGTTAGTAAACGTTCTAAACGAAAAGTATTGGCATCGTACACATAGCGGGTTTTACTGCCATTGGCATAGTAAATATCGGTACGCTGGCCTTTCTCGTTATAGTTAATATTACTCACATACAATTGTCCACCTGATGTTAAGCCTTCCAGCAAGCCTGCTTTATTGTATAAATAGGTTTCTGTAGTACCATCTGGCAGGGTCTTACTCACCGGCCTGTTTAATGCATCCAGAATAAAGGTTGTGCTGTGCTCTATTACTTCAACCGGATCTCCTTCTTGCTGCAAAGCAGGCGCAGCGTTTAAATCACGATAACCCATATAGTCCTCCCAAAAGGCTTTTTTAGTCTCTACAGGGTTGCCCTTGAAATCGTAGCTTACAACTCGGGTGCAACCACTTTGATCGTATTGGTATTCCAGTTGCCCAATATTATTAGCCAAAGCAGAAGTGCCATACTGCTGTTCCTGAACTTTAATTTCATTGGCAACACCCTCTTTCAGGTAAGTTGCTACCAGCCGGTGCAAAGCATCGTAGGTGTTACGCACCCGGTGGTTGCGGCTATCCCAACTGTAAAGAGGCTGTCCGCTGACATCGTTTAACAAGGTACGTGTACCAGAGTCGATATTCTGCACTTTCAAAGCCTGTTGCATCGCAAAGGTATTGGTGGTCATTGCCCGCCCTTTGGCATCAGTTATCACCACCGGTCGTCCTGCAATATCCAGTCGGGTATGAACCTGGTATTTACCTTCGTTACCATTATCGTCCTCCACCATGTACTCGCGTCCCATATTATCGAAGTAACGCACTTGTGGCGTATTGGCATGTTTAGCCGTTAGCCAGGCAGCTCGTTGTTGTGCATCAGACGGCTCAGCTCCTAAAGGATCGGGACTGCCCAAGTCAGCATACCACTGGCTTTCGAGCACTGTATCGTTCTGGTCGAAGTTATGTTGCTCCCAAGGCGTGAATTCAACTTTGGTTAATGTGCCATCGGGCAGTTCGGTACGGATATTACGCCCAACCGGATCATAATACAACACAGGGCTAACACCGTGAGTCGTCAGGTCTTCTTCGGCCTCGTACGCATGTGTTGTGCTAAAGTAAGGTTCGTATTGACGTATGACCTTGCCTTTGTTATTAAATACGGTTCGCCCGTTACCAACCCAACGATTGGTAGTTGATACGATTTCCTTAGTACCATCTGCCGCAATCTGCATAGCATCGCCATCTTCAGCCTGCACCTTGGTCATCACCAGATTGCCCCAGCCACCGCTGTATTCGTAACTCTCCATCCATTCTGTGGCATCGTTGCCGTGTTCAATGCGCATGCTTACATGCCCCTGTGCGGGTTGCTGCTCACGCGTCCAGGCATCCAGATCGTATGTATATTGCATGGTGGGTTTGGCCAATGTATCGCCTTCGCCGTTAGAACCAATTAAAGCCACAGCACTCACCATTCCACGGGTATCAAAAGCCACAGCCTGACTATTCCCATTGGGATCGGTTAACTTTTTAACCTGTAAGAGGCGATAGTCAATTTCAGCGTTACTGCTATAACCTAAAGCATCCGTGGTACTGTTCAGCATCAACTTATAGTCATCATAGCTCAATTGCGTACTATAACCAAAGGCATCAGTCTGTTGTACCGGCAGATAAAAAGCCTGTTTATCGAAGCTTATCACTTCCGATGGTATCCACCAAATGCCTTGCCGGCCATCAACACCAGGTTCAAACACATAGGCCGCCTCAGTACTTAATCGCTCAATAGTGTATTTATCGCCTATTCCATCAACCTGTGAAAGTAAATCCTCAGTTAAGTCGGCAGTCAGTGATTTATAGGGCAAGGCATGAATCGCTATTTCACCCAAGGGCAGACTACCTGTTAAAGCTTCATCATAGAAAAAGCTCTTTTGGTGTTGGAAGCAGCGCTTCTCTACATTGCCCGATAAGGTGGTTGTGTAATCAATCTCGGTAGCCTGTTCAATGGCAGTCTGCAGCTCTTCCCTACTAATGGGCTGACCAGTTGCAGTAAACCCTCCCATTTCGTAGCTCTTCGTCTCATAAGGCACGCCTATTAATTGCAAGCCAATGTCTGACTCATTGATATAAGCCGTCTGTGTATACACCACCGTCAGTTTTTTCTGCTCATAAGTAGCTCCGGCAACATCCCGACGTGGATAGGCAATTTGAAAAGCATCCAGAACATTACCATAAGCATCGGTATTCAAGGTAACAAAATGGGCAATACGCGGATCATCTGCATTACGCTCATAATGATAGGACAAGGCTTCATTATCAACAACCATAAACACCCCATGCTTATTTTCTCCCTTTGATTGCAGCAAGCGAACCGACATGTTTTTTTCTTCAACCAGGTAGGGCAAACCTTCTATATCCGATCCATCCTGCGTATACACTTCAGAATGTAATAACTGCCCACGCAATGCCCGGCATGCTTCACGCTCTTCTTCCGCTGTAAGATTATCCGGCATGGCAACATCAGGTAAAAGCCAAACCTGCGTATCTCCTTCAAAGTATTCATTGGTAAATTGTACTGCTACACTATCTTGCTTATCGTAAACCCCTGTATGGAACCAACTTTTGGTATAGACTGGTGGTTGGTAACCTTCTGTATCCGCAAGGTCTTCGGTATCCCATTGTTCTACCATACCAAAACCACGAAACTCGCGCTCGTGCACATCGTAGTGCCCATGGTGATAGGCATAGCGGCTGGTGATTTTAGTATCACTCACTAGCTCATGATCTTCGACACGTTCCAACACCTGTACCGGGAAAGGCAAACGGGTTATCCAGTTTTTCCCGGCCTTTTTATCCTGCATAAAGAACTTGGTGGAAGGTGCATATTGCAGGGTCACTTTACGACCAAGCCCGTTTTCAAAAGAAGTAAGCAGATAAGGCTTAATTCCCGATGTCAGTTCCACAAAACGCAATTGATGTTGTTGCTGTGGTAATGAGGATGACCATACCAAACACGAGGTGCCATTGCCCATCAAATCGGTTACACTGACCTGTGACAAGTTATCAATGGCCGGAAAGGCAGTAATTATTTGCTCTTCGCTCCAGGCATTACCTGCTTCATTTTTAAAATAGCGTACTTTTGAAGCTCCCAGGTAAATAATATCGGTGGTACCGGTACCATCCACATCGGTCAGTTTTACACGAGCCGGATTAAAATGATCAGGCGCATCCAGCAGGGGCACATTTTTCATCAGTATCTTTTCACCAAATCGGCCATAGCC
>NZ_CEXQWX010000167.1:0-12925 GCF_982718395.1 Carboxylicivirga sp. | reverse complement strand
GTCGATGTTATTGATGAAATACCAGTTCAATTTCAGAATCGTGATTTCTCACTCCGTAAAAAACTTAAAAGTGGTGAAAATTCAACCAGTACCTATTCATTACGTCCGGTGATTAGAGGTGAGTATTGGTTTGGAGCTTTAAATGTCTTTGTTAAGTCTCCTTTACGGCTTATAGAACGTCGGTTTATGTTTGAAGCCAACAACATGGTGAAGGTGTATCCGGCCTTTAAAGAAATGCGTCAGTTTGAAATGATGGCCATATCCAATCGATTAACTGAGGTTGGTATTAAGAAAATTCGCCGGATAGGTCATCAAATGGAATTTGATCAGATACGGGAATATACAAAAGGTGATGATTACAGAACTATTAACTGGAAAGCCACAGCCCGTCGAAGCAGTTTAATGGTGAACCAATACCAAGATGAAAAATCGCAACAAGTAATATCTATTATCGACCTTGGCCGAACCATGAAAATGCCTTTTGAAGGAATGACCTTGCTGGATTATGCCATTAATTCATCACTGGTTCTTTCAAAAATCGTCATGCTTAAGCAAGATAAAGCTGGCCTTGTCACCTTTAATAACGAAGTACGAACCATCGTTCCTGCACAACGAAACAGCAAACAGATGCAGGTAATTATGGAGGCCTTATATAACCAGTCCACCCAATTTCAGGAGCAAAGCATCCATAATTTATACGCCAGCCTTCGACGGAACATTCATCAGCGTAGCTTATTGGTGCTTTATACTAACTATGAAAGTTTGAGTGCTGCCAAACGACAATTGCCAATGTTACAAAAACTGGCAAGGGATCATATGGTAGTCGTTGTCTTTTTTGAGAATACCGAATTAAAACAGCTTACCGAAGCTAAAGCAAGCGACATTGAAGGAATATACATTAAAACCATAGCTGAAAAATTTGCCTACGATAAAAAACGAATTGTTCTCGAACTTGAACGTTACGGCATACATTCTGTATTAACGGCCCCTGAGAACCTGACCGTTGAATCCATTAATAAATATCTTGAACTGAAGGCCAGAGGGTATATATAGCGCCTCCACAAAAGCAAGGTGTTGTAAGATTGTTTTTTCCAAGGTAAAATCCTTCCCGCTGAGTTGAGAGTTTGATTTCGCCAAGTTAAAATCCTCCCTGCAGGATTAAGGAGTCCATTTCACTAAGTTAAAGTACTTCGCGCAGAGTTAAGATGTCGATTACAACCTGTCAAAATTCTTCCTGTTGGGTTGGTTGGGCAATTTCGACTGCATAAAGTGTGGTATTATAAGCTGTACGAATGGTTTCGACCTGTTCAAAACGTATTCTAAAGGTCGCATGAGTAATTTTACCTTGTTGTTGTTGTGTGGGTTTTACTACAAACTGCTTCTGTCATCGCGTACCGGATATTAGCGGCATGTATAGAAATGTGAAAAATTATGGATGAAATTCGGAACAATTAACTAAACGTTTGACCAACATACATCAGATTAATTAGGTCGGCGACGAGTGATATCAATCTATGAAAATAGTTTTTTTCTGAACCTATCTTTTATGGCAAATTGCCGATGCTATTAAAGCATTTATTCTCTATTTTGACGAACGTTGAAAAAACGAAGATTACTGTCCCAATAGTGTTGAGCTATATACCGATCTGATTAACTCTTTTGCTAAAAAAGCAACTAATTTTATACGTGCGATTATCCTATGGATTGTCCAACTTAATGTAAGGTTAATACAAATCTAATTGAGTCTTAACCGTACAATTTAACCAGAGTATAATCTTTGTACCTGATATTAACTATAGAAGAAGCAATGATGCGAGTAATTAATTCAACATACTATAGTTTCCCCGAGAAGATTGAGCTTGATGATGTTGTTGACAAAGAATTAATCTCGTTAATGACCAAAAGCCCTATTAAGCCGGAAGATTTCTACTTGACCGGATATGAAACAATCAGTTTTAAAAGAACACGGGAATTTGCCCTCGAAACAGTTATTTCATCTGTAATTCCACTCGACAAAGATTTATTAATTGTCGCTAACAATACAGATGATAAGCATATTCAGAAGTTATGCAGAATGTATAATGTGGATACTTCCTTAATTCAGTTACCAGAATCACCTGCTGAATTAGAGGCTGTAATCAGTGCATATGCGCAAACAAATATGTATTCGCACCTTTTGATATCCTGCGATGTAAATATTCCCGAATGCCAGAAACAAATCAGACAATTAGCTACAGAGCTTGTCAAGTATTCAATTAAATTGATTGTTCATTGTCGAAGAGAACCAATAGACCTGCATGAAGTCAGTGAGCTTAATGTGGCCTACATGATTTGTAACGGAATGAGTAGTTACATTAGTTCCGTAATACTGGCACGTCGCAGTGAGTTGGTACAAACCGAAGGTATCTCGAGAAGTTTCAACCAGGATCTTTACAGCTACTGGCAAAAAACCTTGTTTGGTCGTAAATCTGGTATAAAACCCATGGCTATATAGGTTGTTTTTGGGTTTGAAGTCCGGACACACTCCTCACCTGATGACTATTGACAGTATGTGCATGTCATCTAATGAGTGACAAAACAAGTTCAGAGTTTGGTTTTAAGGGCACTTCAGTCTTAGTATAAATACAAAAGCAGTCAATAAAAAAATGATATGAGCCGCTTCGTGATGTTGCGGCTTTACTATGTTAAGAAATTATCATATTGCTGATCTGCATTCCTGATTCTTTTCAATTCCTTTGCAATGGCTTAATATTTAAGATCATTTTTTCCTCTAAAATTGACCATTGAAATTTTTGGAGAGAAATGAATAAAAACAACCAGAAGCAATTACGACAATTAGAGGCCGTTGTTATCTCAGATACGCATTTGGGCACCTTCGGATGTAAAGCTGATCAGATTGTCAGTTATTTAAGTGGAATCACCACACCGATACTCGTTTTGAATGGTGACATTATCGACATCTGGCAATTTTCAAAAAGCTACTTCCCTAAATCACATCTTAAAGTCATCAGACAGATTATCAAGATGATGGAAAAGGGTACGCATGTGTACTATATTGCCGGAAATCATGATGAGCATCTACGACGTCTTATCGGGCTTAAACTGGGGAAATTAAGCATCGAAAACAAATTGATTCTTGAACTGGATGGCAAGAAGTCATGGATCTTTCATGGAGATGTATTTGATATATTTATGCATCATTCCAAATGGTTGGCTAAGCTTGGTGCTTTTGGGTATGGCATGCTGACAGTAATTAATAAATTTACCAATATTTGCTTATCGGCTTTAAGACTGAGAAAAGTATCCTTATCTCGCGACATCAAAAAAGCCATCAAGAAAGGAAACAACAAGCTCTCAAGTAAATTTGAACAAACGGTTGGCAACTTGGCCATTGATAAGGATTATGATTATGCCATTTGTGGTCATATCCACTGGCCCGAGAAAAAAATCATTAAAAACGATAAAGGTAATGTGTGTTATCTGAACAGCGGAGACTGGGTAGAAAATATGACCGCGCTGGAATATTATGAAGGAGACTGGCATTTGAATTTCCACCAACAGACACAACAAGCTATACTATTACCACAGGAAGAACTGGTGGGTGATGATTTTCTGTTATCGAACCACAAAGCCTTGTTTCAAACCATGGTAAATGACATTATAAACAGCTAATCGTTATGAAAATTCTTTACGCAATTCAGGGTACAGGCAATGGACATATTGCAAGAGCATTTGAGGTAATAGGACATTTAAAAAGGCATGGCGAAGTTGATATTCTAATCAGTGGAACGCAATGCGACATTAAACTACCATGGAAAGTAAAGTACCGTTTTTATGGTCTTAGCTTCATTTTTGGAAAAAAAGGAGGTGTTGATTTAAAGCAAACAGTTGCCAGGATGCGTCCTTATGAATTTTTTAAAGAAATGATGGCCGTACCTGTTCACAAATACGATTTGGTATTGAACGATTTTGAACCTGTAACAGCCTGGGCCTGTAAATTACGTAATGTCAAGTGTGTGGGAATTAGTCATCAGAGTGCAGTGTTGCACCAGAAAGCTCCAAAACCTGCGGTGAAGGATGCCTTTGGAAAAGCTATATTAAAGCACTACGCTCCGGTATCAGATGCCCAGGGTTTTCATTTTAAAAGCATCGACGATAACATATCAACACCTGTGATTCGCGATGATGTCAGGTGGGCTAAGAATGTGGATAAAGGTCACTATACTGTGTATCTGCCATCGTATTCCGATGAGAAAATTATCCGGGTTTTATCCCAGTTCAAGGATACCCAATGGCATGTTTTCTCAAAACACACCGATCAATCCTACTTGTCATCCGGCAACATTGTAATCAGGCCGGTTAATAAGGAAAAATTTACCAAAAGCATGATTACAGGTACCGGTGTTTTATGCAATGCTGGTTTTGAAACGCCTGCTGAAGCATTGTATCTGGGTAAAAAACTATGCGTTATACCAATGAAAGGCCAGTATGAGCAAGCCTGCAACGCTGCCTTCCTGGAATCACTGGGTGTAACTTCACTCAAACACTTAAACCTTGACTGCAACAGGATCGGCGAATGGATTCATTCATCTCAACGCTTGAAAATGCATTATCCTGATGATTTGGCCAGAATTATTGATAACCTAATGACTAAACATGTTTATGCAGGTCAGGGAGCCGGCAACTTTGCTATTTCCTGATTAAGTTCTGGTAACGGTATTTCAGTTGGGTCTTTTCATCTATAAAAGGCCCTCCTTCTTTTTCAACGGTCCAGTCATCAGGATTAATCTTGGGGAAGAATACGGTAGCTTCCTCAAATGTATACTCTATCCTGGTTAGATATAATTCTTTGGTTACGCTCAGGAATGTACTATAAATCTCACCACCTCCAATTACAAAAACTTTCTCATCATTTTTACAGATCGACAAAGCAGCATCCAATGAGTTAACAACATCGGCACCTTTAGCCATATAACCGGCCTGTCGGGTAATAACCACGTTGCGCCTGTTAGGTAAAGCCCCTTTAGGCAATGCTTCAAAGGTTTTTCGCCCCATAAGGATGGTGTGACCAGTTGTAAGCGCTTTAAAACGTTTTAAATCAGCTGAAATATATGCCAGTTGGTCATCACCTTTTCCAATACCGTTTTTCTGGTCGATGGCCACAATCATTGCTAAGGTCATAGCTTTCTTTTTGATGAATCGAAGGATGAATTAAACAGAAATAGCTCCTTTAATATGCGGATGAGCATCATAATTTACTAACTCAAAATCTTCATAAACAAAATCATCGATATTCTTCCGTTCAGGATTTATTTTAAATTGAGGTAATGACTTTGGTTCACGGGTTAATTGCAGTTTAACTTGATCAATATGGTTGAGATAAATATGTGCATCACCCAAAGTATGAACAAAAGTTCCGGGTTTAAGATCACAAACCTGAGCCACCATCATGGTTAAAATAGCATAGGATGCAATGTTAAAAGGAACACCTAAAAAGATATCAGCACTACGCTGATATAACTGGCAACTCAGCTTTCCATCAGCCACATAAAACTGGAAAAGGATGTGACAAGGCGGTAATTGCATATCATCAATGGCTCCCACATTCCAGGCACTGACAATGTGACGACGAGAATTCGGATTATTTTTAATGCTTTCGATCACCTGCTTTATCTGGTCGACATGATCGCCATGGTAGTCAGGCCATGATCGCCACTGGTAGCCATAGATTGGTCCCAGTTCACCATCTTCCTTCGCCCACTCATTCCAGATGCGAACGCCATTGTCCTGAAGATACTTTACATTGGTACTTCCTTTCAGAAACCAAAGCAACTCATGAATAATGGATTTAAGGTGTAATTTTTTGGTTGTCAGCAATGGAAAACCTTCACTCAAGTCAAAACGCATTTGATGACCAAAAACACTGATGGTACCCGTTCCTGTTCTATCTTCTTTTTTATATCCTTCATCTAAAACCCTTTCAAGAAGGTCTAAATATTGTTTCATGGTCTAATTCATTTACTTGAGTTTCCCGGTGAGCAAGTCAACTCATTAAGCTAACGCTCCATTTCCGATCTTGTTTGCAAAAAACGATGTAAAAATAGAGAAAATATTAAGACTAATTTTCGTGAATATTGGATCTGTCTTATTTCACCAAACAAGATCTGTGTTTTTATTTTACATCAGTTCATTTATAATGATTCTAACCTGTATTTTTTCAGACCTAGCTAAAATCATATCAATGGTATCAGATTCTCAGCTCCTCCAAGATCACACTTATTTTAAAGACTATAATGCAAATTTTATAGCTACTGGCACATTTAAATAATTCAGAATACGATGAGCTATTCCATCACGCTTCCATCCTTTTACTCATTCATTCCTAAAATAATTATATTTGGCGCATAATAAACAAGTGCCATGATCAGAAAATTCACTTTTACTTTAGTTATTCTGCTGTTGTGTTTAATGGGTGCCCATAGCCAGAAAGTACCATCGCAGCGCCCCAAATTAATGATCTTTATTTTGATTGATCAGCTAAATACTGAACAGATCGTGGCATTCCGGGATCAGTTTTCTGACAATGGTTTTAACCGTCTAATAAATGGAGGCTCATTCTTCAGAAACACCTCTCATCCAGTAGGATCAACATATATGGGAACCAACTTGGCAACCATAGCTACCGGGGCATATCCATCTACTCATGGAATTATTTCGGATTGGTGGTATGATCATCTTCGATCAAAGGAAGTACATGCTGCGTATGGAGATCTTGCAGTTATTGATAAAGATGCAAATCAATATCCTTCAACCGACCGTTTGATGACCTCTACTATTATAGATGAACTTAAATGGATGACTAATGGCAAGTCGCGGGTAGCTGCCATTGGCCTCAATCAAAACTATTTGGTCTGGAGCGGAGGTCATAATCCTGATTATCTGTTTGAGCTCAATAATTCAACGGGGCATTTTGATCTTGTTCAAAGTTCTGACAGTACACTGACGGCACCTGACTGGGTTAAAAAATTCAATAAGAAAGATTTACTTTCTACATATTGCAATAGAGAATGGGGCCCGGTGAAAAATTTGAATCAATACTATCAGATGAAATTCTTCAGCGACGAACGCTCCAACAATAATGCTTTTATCTACTCATTAGAGAAACAGGAAGGCGAAGGCAAATACATTCCTGTTATTCATTCTCCCTATGGAAATAAAATAATCCGCGACTTTGCCATGTCACAGATAATTAACGAACAGTATGGCAAAGACAATATTCCTGATGTGTTAACATTGCACTTTACAACTCGCTCTGTTCATGGCAAACATAACAGCATGTTTGATGCTGAAACACAGGATATGCTACTTCGTCTAGATATGGAGATTGCTGATATCCTGAAAATAGTTGATGATGAAGTCGGATTAGAAAATACATTGGTTGCACTCACATCAGTGGCCGCTCCACAGCGCGATATGAGCGAATCGGAAAAACATAAAATTCCAACCGGTGTCTTCAGCGGAGATAAAGCTGCCTCATTAACCAACCTGTTTTTGATGGCAAAATATGGTCAGGGGAAATGGGTTATGACCTACAATGATGCTCAACTTTACCTCAACCATAAACTTATTGAGGAACGCAAGGTTGATATGAAAGAAATTAAAAGGCAAGCTGCCGATTTCTTGAGCGATATGCAGGGAGTAGCCTATGCAGTGCCTGTAGAAGAGCTTAATTATTCAGCTTCAGATATCAACTCACTAAAAAGTTTAAAACTCAACTATTACCCAAACAGATCGGGAGATATAGCTATTAAGATCAGGCCCGGTTGGTATGAAGAATTTAATGATGGAAAAAGAATTAACCGTGACTGGAATGCCAGTCATTTGCCTCTTATCTTTTTTGGTTGGAAGGTTAATCCACAGAATATTTATCATGCCATATCAGCTACACGAATAGCGCCAACAATCTGTTCATTCCTGGAGATACCTTTCCCAAATGGCTGTGAAAGTGAACCACTACCCGGGCTAACCTATTAATCCTTGAATTATTCTGACAGTAATTCCTGCTTATTGATATCTGAAACAAGCTTGCAGAAATCTTTAAGAAGAGATGGATTCTGCTCTAATACATTACCCACAATAGCAATATCTGCACCAGCAATTAAACTCCCTTGAAGTGTATCGATATCTCTGATACCTCCGCCAACCATTAATGGAATATCAATTGCTGACTTTACCTCTCCAATCATTTTTGGTACAATTGGATTCTTGGCTCCGCTACCGGCATCCATATAAATCATTTTCATGCCCAGGTATTGTCCAGCCAATGCCGTTGCAACTGCAATATCACTTTTGTCATCTGGAATAGGTTGAGTCTGACTAATGTACTGTACAGAAGTATTTGATCCCCCATCAATCAACATATAACCTGTCGATATTGCTTCAATACCGTTGGCTTTGATATGTGGTGCAGCTGCCACATGATGACTAATTAAAAACTCAGGATTACGACCAGAAATCAATGACAGAAACAAAATAGCATCCACTTCTTTACAAACCTGTATTGATGAACCTGGGTACAATACGACAGGTAAATCAACATATTGCTTCAACTCTCTGACAAAATCACCAACATCAAGACTGATAAGACTTCCACCGATAAGCAGTAGATCAGGCCTGACATCATCAAGTAGTACCTTTAGTTCTGACATTCTTCGAACCTGAAACTTATCAGGATCGATTAAAAATGCCAGTTGCTTTGCTCCACTTTTGTATCGGGATAATATCTTATCGTATATCATTTCCATTTTATATTAACAGTACACTAAGGTAAAGCAATCATTAACTTCATAACAAAGATTGAGTGATCTGATTTGTTCATTATGGAAAAAATCACTGCTCAAATCACCCTTTTGTCTTATTTCAAACGGATACACCTTAAATTGCTTCTTGAATATGACACCATATTCATCGTAATACTTGTAAAGCGCTTCTTTGGCAGACCATAATACAGTCAGATATTCAGTGAGATGATCATCTTGAATATATTCTTCTTCATCGACATGTACGAAGCGATTCGCCACCTTCACAACCCTGTCAGAACAAATTTCAATATCAATGGCTGTAGGCTTGTCAGAAACACTAACAGCCGCGTACCCTCGGGTGTGTGAGATACTTATAAACGGCCTGTCTTGCTTTAAAAATGGTTTACCATTATCAGAATACTCAATAACTGGATAAAACCCTAAAATCTTCTGAAGTAATAACCGTGATGCCAACCACTCTTTTTTTCTTGTGTCCAGCTTAAAAGAGTCAACCACCTCTCTATCTGAATTACTAATCGAAAGTTGCCCCTGCAACTCTTCAACAGTTTCTTCTATTTTCCAGACTGCAATTTTATGCTCTGGCGAGTGATCAATTAAAGAAAATAGTGGCATCTTAAGTTAGTTATTCCAACGAAGAGTTTCCATCAGATGTATAACATCCTGATGCACAAAATCAATTACGGGTGCTAAACTATCCTGGTTGGGCACCACATTAAAATATAACGACCCGCGAATGAAATGATGTAAGCTGTCAGTAGCATAAAACTGTATTGGAGAAGCAGCATCTCCTATTATTTCATATAGTACGCCTGTTACATTCTTTTCTTCATCATGAAATGCTCTCTCCTTAATAGCATCCGCCTTTATACTATGCTTGTAAGCCAGTTTCCGGCTATCTTCCATCAATATACTAAAGTTATCGCCAATGGGCTTATAACTTAAGTGTATCTGACCTTTAAAATCGCGGAAGGCGATATTTAACCAATATTGCTCAGCATTTGAGCTCGTATCTGGATTTATGATGGCATAGGCCGGATATTCAAAACGATAAGGATAGTCACTATCAAAGTTCATATATTCCTTGTCAGGTAATGCTATACGATAATAACCACGTGCCTTGGGTGTATTATGCTCTCTGCATCCAACGTTTAATCCAACAATAACCAAAATTAACAATGCTATAGTTTGCCCCTTCATGATTGCTACTTTAACTCAAACTTCACTTTCTTTATTCGTCGGTTATCCGCCGCCTCAATGGTAAACACACAATTGCCATATTCAACCACTTCATGCTTATGCGGAATTTCACCTTTCAATTCCAGAATAAGCCCTGCCAATGTTTCAGCTTCTCCTCTGACTTCGGCAAACATTTCTTCGTCCGTATTCGTAATTTTATGAAAATCGTTTAACAAGATCTTAGCTTCAAAAACCAAGGTTCCATCAGGCAGTTTTGTATAAAACTCCTCTTCTTCGTCTAACTCGTCGCTAATATCACCAACAATCTCTTCCAGAATATCCTCAAGTGTGACTATCCCCATTGTTCCACCATATTCATCCACAACAATGGCCATATGGATTTTTTGTGCTCGAAACTCCTCAAGCAAATCATTGATCATCTTTGTTTCAGGCACGTAATAAGCTTTTCGTATCAACTGCTGCCATTCAAATTCAGTCCCTTCATCCAGATGCGCCAGTAAATCTTTTACATACAGAATTCCTTTCACATTATCTGGTGTCTCTTCGAACACGGGGATACGCGAATAGCCTGAATCAATAATTATCTGTAAAACCTTATTATAATCACTCTTTAACTCTACATCAATCACATCAACACGTGCCGTCATAATCTCCGACACATCTATGTTTCCAAACTTAACAATACCTTCAAGAATATCTTTTTCTTCCGATATATCGCTTCCTGTAAGCTCTAATGCATGTGATATATCGTCCATCGATAAATTACCCACTTTTTTAGCAATACGACGATTAACCAGATTGGTTGATTTGGTTAATATCAGACTTAGGGGTTTTAATAGTCTTGATAACACCATTAACGGGAAAGCCATAAATCCGGCAAATTTCCTGGAGGATTGCGAAGCATATACTTTTGGCAAAATCTCTCCAAAGAACAAGATGATAGCCGTAATAAAAATAACTTCGAAAATAAACTTAATCGTAGCGTTCTCACCGAAATCGATAATCCCTGCTGCAATAAACGAGGTCAGAATAACAATAGCAACGTTGACAAAATTATTACTGATTAAAATTGTAGCCAACAATAATTCCTTATCCTTCAAGTGTTTAATAACCTGTTTATTTCGCTTATTTTCGTTATCCTTCAGATACTGAATATCAGCAGGTTCAAGCGAGAAATATGCCACCTCTGAACCCGAGATCAAAGCAGAAAGTAGTAGTAAAAAAATGTTGATTACAATAGCAATTAGTATCCCAAAAGTAAATGGCAAAAAATCCAGTCCTGCAGGACTGGAGCTAAAAATCAAACTAATACTATCGGTTTCCAAAAAAGTAACTTTTAAAATTTAGAATGGTAAATCATCAGTTTCATCATTACCTAAGAAGGTATCCTCCTGGGCTGTATTGGTATTAGTAGTATTTTGCTCAGGCTGTTGTGTGGTCATTCCTCCACCTGCTTGCCCACTGGCTGCTGGATTGTCAGATTTACGTCCAAGAAGCTGAAGATTGTCGGCATATACTTCAGTTACATATCTCTTGTTACCTTCCTTATCATCATACGAACGCGTCCGTAATTTACCTTCGATAAATAGTTGAGTTCCTTTTTTCACATAACTTTCCACAACCTTAGCTAAACCTCTCCAAACAACAATATTGTGCCATTCTGTGCGCTCAGGCATTTCTTGCCCGTTACGAGCTGTGTAACCTCTCTCTGTAGTTGCCAATGGAAAATTAGCTACAGCACCATCATTTTCAAAATGCCTGACTTCGGGATCTTTACCAACATTACCAACAAGAATAACTTTATTTACCGACATGTATTTTACAGTTTATGTTTATTTAATCCTAAAATTACAAAACTTTGAATTTAAAACAAAAGTAGCTTAATCCTGACTAATTAAAGTTTTTTCATTAAGAAAATTCACGATCAGCTGCGGAAAAGGGTAATCACTAACATCCTGAGTAGATACATTTATGTAATTACCCTTTAACGTCTCTAATATGGATGAATCTGCCGTATAAAAATTTGCATGCAGCTTTTGATGACTTAAAATATGCTTTTTTCTCCCTAACAAAATCAATTGTTCTTTATTCAAGTTTTCATACTGCTTCATTTCTTTCAGAGAATTAAATTCCAATAAGGGCAGTTGATACAGATTTCTCCAGATATCATTTGCCGTTCGTTTTTCAATAAATATACCATTCTCATTTTCAATCCACAGGTAAATCAAATACCGATCACGTTGTTTTGTCTTTTTGCTCTTCACAGGTAATTCCTTCACTTTATTATGGGCAAGCGCAACACAGACTGATGCAAATGGACATTCAGAACATTGCGGATTAACAGGTCGACATACTGTAGCTCCGAACTCCATCATGGCTTGGTTATGGTCACCAGGATTATCTTGATTAAGTAAATCATTTGCCAATACTGCGAATTCTTTCTTCCCTTGGGTAGAATCAATTGGAGTGCTGACACCTTTTAAACGTGAAATAAACCTATAGACATTACCATCCACAACAGCATATGGTAAATTAAAACTAATCGAAACAATTGCTGCCGCAGTGTAAGGCCCAACTCCTTTTAACCGAATCACATCTTTATAATCTGTTGGAAATTGCCCCTTATATACATCTGCCAATATTTTAGCTGTAGCATGTAAATTTCTTGCCCTTGAATAATAACCCAATCCCTGCCATAGTTTCAACACATCTTCCTCTGCAGCACCAGCCAGATCTGTCACTGTAGGATAAGCCTCAATAAACTTAAGGTAGTAGTTGGTGCCCTGAACAACCTGTGTTTGCTGCATAATAACTTCAGACAACCAAATTTTATAAGGATCGGTTGTGAAACGCCATGGAAGTTCACGTTTATTTAGTCGGTACCATTCTGATAATTCTAAAGCGAA
>NZ_CEXQWX010000166.1:0-12987 GCF_982718395.1 Carboxylicivirga sp. | reverse complement strand
TTTTAACCTGAATGTCATAAAAAGAATTTTGAGCTGAAATTGAAATGCTTACTAAAACTAAAAATGCAAGTGATAAAATTGTCTTTTTCATGTAATGTGTTTTAAGATTTGAAGGCTTAGTCGACAACTTAAAAACATCCTTACATCACATTTGAAAAATTATTCAAAAAATAAATTGATAAATGACTTCATCTTTTCAGCCTGCCCTAAATAGATATGAAAATAGGACGACCAAACATTGCTTTTCCGATATACCGGCATGTTAATGTCTGAATTTCTGGCTGATTTGACGAGGTAATCTCCTTTTTGTGTTGAGTCAATTTTAATTCCCGAATAATGAAACTCATGCCCTTTATACACTTCTTTGTTAGCTATTACAGAACGATATCCTAATTTAAGTTTCATATCAGCTAATGTTGTTTCATAATCGAAAACGCCAAGCATATTATAATTTGAGTCATCTTTTAGCTGAACTACTTTACCTAAATACATCATGCCACCGCATTCGGCGACAATCTTTCCGCCTCTATCCTCAAAAGTTTTAATTGCCCGAATCATAGATGTATTCTCTGACAATTCTTTTGCATACAATTCCGGATATCCACCAGGGAACCACAAAAGATCACATTTTGGTATTTCACTGTCATTTAATGGACTAAAATAGGCTACCTCACCTATTTCTTTTAATCTATCAATATTTGCCGGATACATAAAATTAAAGGCAGCATCATTAGCAATGGCAAAGGTCAATCCAGTAGCTGAAGAAGTTGTACTTCTTCGTTCTACTCCTTTAACTTCCTTTTTTGATATTTCCAGTAACAAGTCCAGGTTGACATGTTGAGATATTAATTTCGCCGCTTCATTTACTGCCGTTATCATTTGCTGATTATCTGTCAGGGATAAACCCAAATGACGCGATTCCAGAGTCAAGTGCTTATTTTTAGGAACATAACCCAATGAAACTACTCCTGTATCTTCAGCAGCTTCCTTCAAAAACTGATAATGCGATTCCCCGGACACTTTATTGAAAATAACTCCTTTAACTTTCACATTAGGGTTAAAGTTTTTAAAACCATACAATAGAGGAGCAACAGAATAAGCCGTTGCTGCAGCATTCACAACTAAAATAACAGGTAAGTCCAGGATCTGTGCAATCTCAGCTGAACTTCCTTTATCGCGTTTGGCCCCATCGAATAGGCCCATCACCCCTTCAACAATTCCCACATCTGCCGCTTGCATTTGTTGCTGATATATGTATTGAATATGTTCCTCGTCTGACATCCAGACATCCAGATTATATGATTGTACACCAGCTATTGTACTATGGTGCAGAGGATCAATATAATCTGGTCCGCATTTAAAAGGTTGTATATTCAAGTTTTTATTCCGAAGAGCCTTAATAAGCCCCAATGTAACAATTGTTTTACCAGAATTACTGGAAGGTGCTGCGATTAAAAAACTGTTTTTCATTCGTTTAGAACTGCTAATTTTTATTCCCGTCAAAGATATGCAAAAGCTGCACCTTAGGTGTTCATTATTTAAAACCTTCAAGTCTTTTTAACATTGTAGCATGCTCTATCCCAAAAATTAGCAGTACCTTTGCGGCTCATTTGGATTTTAGCTATGCAAGAGATTAGAAACGTTGCCATCATCGCGCACGTTGACCATGGTAAAACCACACTGGTTGACAAGATGTTAATGGCCGGAAAGCTGTTTAAAGAACACCAGGAAGTCGGTGAACTTATTATGGACAACAATGACCTGGAGCGTGAACGCGGTATCACTATCCTGTCTAAGAATGTGTCGGTAATGTGGAAAGGTATAAAAATCAACATTATTGACACCCCTGGTCACTCCGACTTTGGTGGAGAAGTTGAACGTGTTTTGAATATGGCCGATGGAGTATTACTTTTGGTAGATGCTTTTGAAGGCCCCATGCCTCAAACACGCTTTGTACTGCAAAAAGCTATATCTCTGGGACTGAAACCAATTGTTGTAATTAATAAAGTAGACAAACCTAACTGTCGACCTGAAGAGGTGCATGAAGATGTTTTCGATCTGATGTTTTCATTAGATGCAACTGAAGATCAGCTTGACTTTCCATCCGTTTATGGCTCAGCTAAAGAAAACTGGATGAGCACCGACTGGAAAGAGAAAACGGATAATATCGATGCCGTTTTGGATTCAATAATAGAAAACATCCCCGCACCTGAATACAACAAGGGCACACCTCAATTACAGATTACCTCGCTGGATCACAGTAAATACCTTGGTCGAATAGCCATTGGTCGCTTGCATCGTGGCGAGCTAAAAGTTAATCAGGATGTTAGCCTGGTGAAACGTGATGGTAGTATTATGCGCACCCGCATCAAAGAACTAAATGTATTTGATGGCCTTGGACGAACTAAAGTTGAGCATGTGACTTGCGGTGAACTTTGTGCTTTAATTGGTGTAGAAGGTTTTGATATTGGTGATACTATAGCTGATTTTGAAAACCCGGAACCACTTGAACCAATTGCCATCGACGAGCCAACCATGAGTATGTTGTTTACCATTAACAACTCCCCTTTCTTTGGTAAAGAAGGAAAGTATGTAACATCACGACATATCAAAGATCGTCTGGACAAAGAGCTGGAGAAAAACCTGGCTTTGCGCGTTGAAGAAACTGATTCAGCTGATGCCTGGAATGTATATGGACGTGGCGTTCTTCACTTGTCTGTGCTAATTGAAACCATGCGTCGCGAAGGTTATGAACTACAAGTTGGTCAGCCTCGTGTAATCATTAAAGAAGAGATGGGTGAAAAATTAGAGCCTGTTGAAGACCTGACCATTGATTTACCGGAAGAGCACTCAGGCAAAGCCATCGAAATGGTATCACAGCGTAAAGGCGATCTTAAATCGATGGAAAAAAAAGGTGAACGCGTACATTTAGAATTCAGTATTCCTTCAAGGGGTATTATAGGATTACGTAGCAACCTATTGACCGCCACTCAAGGTGAAGCCATTATGGCACATCGATTTATTGAATTCCAACCTTGGAAAGGTCAGATTGAAAAGCGAATCAACGGTTCGTTAATTGTTTTGGAATCAGGTACTGCCATTGCTTATGCTCTTGACAAACTGCAGGATCGTGGTAAGTTCTTCGTATCTCCTCAAGAAGATGTGTATATTGGTCAGGTTGTTGGAGAAAATAACCGTGAAGGTGACTTAACATTGAATGTTACAAAAACTAAGAAACTAAGTAACATGCGTTCTTCAGGTGCCGATGACAAGGTGAAGTTAGCGCCTCCAATTGTCTTTAGCCTGGAAGAAGCTTTGGAGTATATTCAAGGTGATGAATATGTAGAAGTAACACCAAGTGCCATACGGTTGAGAAAAATATTACTTTTAGAACACGAACGTAAGCGCGCTACGAAATAAGCAAATAATATAACCGGTAATTTCTGGATTATCGGGTTAGCAACCCTAGGGAGATGGCTGTTTGGTCATCTCCTTTTTATTTGAAGACATTGCATATCGGATGAATATTTACAGTACGCTTATTTTCATCCGATAAGTACCTTAAGCTTTGGCACAAAAATGATTAGCCCAATAACAAAAGCCATTATAGATACAATCAATACACCTCCCGCCGCCAAATCCTTTACTTTCTTAATAACAGGATGCTGTTCTTTTGTCACCATATCTGCTAAATTCTCAATAGCAGAATTAATTAATTCTACGGCAAAAACGGCTCCTATTGCAACAAGAATAAACAACCATTCTGCGCTTGAAATATCAAAGTAAAAACCTGCTACAATAGCCACAATAGCTGCTAGTAGGTGGATACGTGAATTATGCTCTTCCAACAAAAGGGTTTTTAAGCCATTAAAAGCATATTTAAAACTCTTTAAGCGCTTGATTAGTGAAAACTTATTTTCCATACTTCATTTATTTGTTATTAGGAGTTCTACTTCCTTTTACTCATCAGATGAATACTTACAAGATGGATATATTCATCAGATGAGTAGTATTCCGTGTGTGAAATCACAAATAAGTCAGGTTATACTCCTCTATCAACTCCCTATTGATTAATTGACCATTCCTCAACCCCATTACATCACAGGCTGATGAAAATTCCCAGTCTTCAATATGTTTAACCAAACCAGCTTATACATGATTGCTTAAAATATGCTGATAGCATAGATTTGGATACTGCATTTCAGGATGGTCAACATTAATTTGTGTGATACCGTTTTGTTGAAACCATACTTTCGCGATAGTTTCATTTTGTGTGAGGCAAATTGCTTTGGTTTTAGCCTGGAATAATGAACCTGAACGATTCTGCTGTTTGTTAATGGCGCGGGTGTATGATGCTAATATTATTCCAATTGCTTTATTCAGAGCTTCCGTACTCGGAGTCCGACTATTGACATCATGCTGATAGTCGGGCTCCGAGTTAGGTTGGATTTTTTGAACATATTCATCCGATGAGTCGTCCCTCACCTTCACCATCAAATGAAAATGATTAGGCATTAAGCACCAAGCCAATAAATCACAATGTAGCAGTAGATGATCTTGAATCTTCTTGAGAAAGAACAAATAATTTTCCCTGGTAAAGAATATCTTCTGTCCGTTATTACCTTGGTTGTAGATGTGGTATAGATGGTTGGCTTCGAAATGCATAATTATCTTTTTACTCGGAGCGCGACTATTTACATCTTTTATATAGTCGCGCTCCGAGTTTATTAATTATTGAATCAAACTCTCAATAAACCCTGGTTTTATCCGCTTATTACTCACTTTCTCATATAGGTGGGCAATCTGAATCAAACGACTTTCGGTCCATGGTAAGCCAAAGAATGACACTCCTATTGGTAATCCTTTAACATTACCTGCAGGAACAGTAATACTTGGATAACCCGACACCGCAGCCAATTGTGAACTTCCGCCGCCAAAATTATCACCATTTATGTAATCAATTGACCAGGCCGGACCATTAGTTGGTGCCATTAATGCATCTAAATTGTTGGCTTTGATTAACTGATCAATACCCTTTGTTCGAGATAACTCCTGGCACTTCTCTTTTGCCTCCTTGTATTTGGGATCACTTAAACCATCTGTTTCGTTAGCAACTTCAAATATCTCCTGGTCAAACCATGGCATTACTTTATCTGAATTATTTTTATTGAACTGAATCAACTCTTCGAGCGAATTAAATCCACATTCCGGATGCAATTTCAGGTATTTTTGCAAGCCATCTTTAAACTCGCATGTTAAAACAGTCCATTCATACTTCCATAGTTGATCCACTTCATCAGGAGTGCTTACCTCCACCACATCAGCCCCTTTACTTTTTAAAACACCAACCACCTCATTCATAATAGATGAAACACGCTTATCAAAAGCTGAACTTTGACTTAAATATCCAATTCGGGCACCTTGCAGAACCGTATCGTCAAAATTGAGGTAAACAGCCTGACCGGATGGTTGAGCCAATGTTTTCTCATCTTTTTTATCAACACCAGTTAAAGCTGTCAGTAATAAAGCTGCATCTGTTACTGTTCTGGCCATTGGTCCGGCTGTATCCTGACTTTCTGAAATGGGTATTATGCCAGTTCGTGATAATAATCCCACGGTTGGCTTAATGCCCACAACTCCATTAATTCCTGATGGACAGACGATGGAGCCATCGGTTTCGGTACCTATAGCCAATGGTGTCAGATTTGCTGAGACTGCCACTGCCGAACCGGAAGAAGAACCACAAGGTGTACGATCTAATACATATGGATTTCGCGTTTGTCCGCCCCGGCTACTCCAACCACTACTCGATTTGGTAGATCTGAAATTAGCCCACTCACTCAGGTTGGCTTTCCCAATAATCACTGCTCCAGCCTCACGCAATTTCTTTATAACAAAGGCATCTTCTGCGGCGATATGCTTAGCTAATGCTAAAGAACCCGCTGAGGTAATCATTTTATCGGCTGTATCAATGTTTTCTTTTATAATGACCGGAATCCCGTGCAATGGTCCCCTCACCTGACCTTGTTTTCTTTCATCATCCAGATTATCAGCAATAGCAAGGGCATCAGGATTAATTTCTACAATAGCATTGATTCCAGGCCCCGATTGATCAAGCTGTTCAATTCGTTTTAAATACAACTGCACAATTTGCCTGGCGCTTAGTTCACCTGACTTCATACTGGCTTGTAATTGAGCTACTGTATATTCCGACAGCTGAAAATCATCCTTAAAAGCTTCTTTGCCTGGTTGTGTTTTGTTATTTGTTTGACATGCCTGCAGGCTTAATCCCGCCCCTGCCAGCAATGTACTTTGCAGAAAATCTCGACGTTTCATTCGGGTAGATTTTAATTAAGTGTGTAAAATAAGAAATTGTTGTACGCAGGCAAAACAGAAGCATGAATTTGCAGACGGTCACCGACTATTTTATAAACTTCTAATTTTCATTACTTAATAAATTATTGAATAAAAATTTGGAATTATAAAAAAACCATTTACATTTGTAGTGTACTATTTCACTATAACAGTAAAACAATCCCAAATGATTACAATTAATAACCTAAGTTTTGCTTATAAGAAACAAGCCCCGCTCTTCAACGCATTATCGCTAAGTGAAGGGACGGGCCAAATCATTGGTTTGCTGGGGAAAAATGGTGCTGGTAAAACCACCCTATTGCAACTAATTAGTGGCTTATTGACGCCCAAAGATGGCGATATAGATGTTAACGGACATAATCCTGTGAAACGCTCACCAGCTTTTCTTGAGCAAATATGTTTTGTTCCCGAAGAGTTTGTGATGCCATCGGTTAAGATGCGAAAGTATGTAGATGGCAATGCTACTTTTTATCCCCGTTTCGACCGTGGTTTATTTAATGACCTGATAAAAGAGTTTGAATTGGACGAAAACAAGGTGTTATCGAAAATGAGTCATGGTCAGAAAAAGAAATTTCGCATTGCATTTGCCCTGGCTACCAAATGCCAGCTAATTGTGCTGGATGAGCCCACCAACGGACTGGATATTCCTTCAAAGGCCATCTTCCGACAGATGGTGGCGGGCGCTTTGGAAGATGATCAGGTTGTATTTATATCAACACATCAGGTAAAAGATGTAGAAACGCTTATTGACAAGATATTATTAGTTGATGAAGGACAGGTAATTTTCAACGAAACAATTATTAATCTATCGGAAAAATACGACTTTAAAATCGTCAGTCATCTGCCCGAAAAAGTGTTGTATAGTGAGTTGAACCCAATGGGTTATAAAGTACTGACACCTTCGAATGGTACTACCTCAGAGGTTGACATCGAACTATTGTTTAATGCCATTAACGATGGCGTAAATTTTAACTAAGAAAGACCTTAATCATGAATTATACATTTAACATCAATAGATTTGGTAAGCTAATCAGACAGCAATACCAGTTATCTGGCAAAACCATGGGGCTGGCCATTCTATCAATATTTGTGGTTTACACCCTGATATTAATGACCTTTACCTTTAATGAACCACGTATCCGATCAGACGAGTGGATTCCCTTCTTTATCACGTTCACTCTGGCTATCGCATTTCCGTTTGCAGCTTACGCCTTTCCGGCATTTCGCAGTAAAGAAAAGACTTTTGATTACTTGCTCACCCCCTGCTCGATTACCGAAAAGTTTTCGTTTAACGTTCTAATTCGCATTTTTATTCCATGGCTTGTGCTGCCTATTGTATTTTATATCAGCTCACGCATGGCCAGCGAATTAGCATTATGGCGATATCCGGATTACAACATCGAAAACTTTAACTTGTCTGTTATTTTCGATCAGCTACCAGATAAACATCTTGGCTTAATAATAACATCGAGTGTTTTAATGATACTGATTACACAGTCGGTGCTATTTAGTGGCGCTACCATATTTAAAAAGCATCCACTAATTAAAACACTGGTTACCCTGGGTGCAACGGCAGCTGTTATCTTCTTTTATTTCTACATCATTATCGAATGGTTTGGTATATACGATAACGGACGAGTGCCCTGGCTGGCTAATTTTAACAACGAAGTATCTGCCGGATATTTTCTGGTTGCGCTAGAACTATTAGTATTAACCACCACTTGGGCCTATGCCTTTTTTAAAGTGAAAGAAAAAGAGATAGCATGATGGAGTTTAAAAACAACAAAGGCATCTTTCAACAGATAGCCGACAACATATGTGAGCGCATTTTGTCGGGAGACTTTGCGCCGGGCGACAAGGTACAATCTGTCAGGCAACTGGCAGCGCAATTGGGTGTGAATCAAAACACCATTATGAGAACTTTTTTAGAACTACAACATAGCAACATCGTGGAAAACAGAAGAGGCATTGGTTACTTTGTTACCGAAAATGCGCCCAACACCATTAGAGATATACGTAAGGAAGAATTTACTAAAGACGTACTTCCGGCATTTATACAACAAGTTAAATTATTGCAAATTACAAAGAGTGAGTTGCAGCCATTGTTTAACCAATTAAACGAGAATGAACATGAAAACAAGTAAGATTATTCTGCTTTCCTTTCTTTCGCTTGTTGGTCTTGCTTTGCTCTCAGCTTTAATTACGGTTGATCACAAACGCAACTCAATCGAGAAGGAAACTGTCGAAGAAACCTTTGGCAACATCCGGGTTATAAAAGCCGGTAAGGGTGTAAGCGTGACAATAAGAAGTGCCGAAACCAACCTGCTTAGTCTGCATCACTACAAAGATTCGACCTATGTAATGCCATACGAAATTGTGGGTGACACCTTGCTGCTAAAACCACATAAACAAAACCAGGGTAACTGGCACTATAATGTGAATATAAACAGCCCTGTATCTTCAATTATTAATAACGGCGGGCATATCAACCTAAAACTTAAGCAAGATAGCCTGCAGGTTGTATGTGATCAACAAGGCCGTTTCGACGTCTACAACGAAAGCTCTTTGGTCTACTTAAATTTAATCGTGAATGAAGACTCGAGGTCTCACTTACGCAATTCAAGCATTTCGCGACTCGACTTAAGAGTGGATGGATCAAGGGTAAATATTAACAACAAAATTGAGGACGTTTATTTATCAGCTATTAACAAAGCAGATGTAACAATGCAAACCGCAGGTAAACTCAAAGTTGAATGTGATGCATCATCACGATATAGAATATATTAACCTCAATTTGTCATAAAATTTAAATCGAACTGAAGTTATCAACCAATACATTACACTCACATTGGTTTTTTAACGAGGGAGGCGATCAACCATTTATAGTTGATCGCCTTTTCTTTTTACGACTACAAGTCTGACTACAAAAGTTTAATTAACTCTTCTTAGTTTAATCTGTTCGGTTAAACCATGCTGGCAAGTAATGCTAAGCAATGAATTTTCATTGTCAAGTGATTGGATTACAACACTGTCATCTTTTGACTCCCATAATCCTTCCAATTCAACTTCCAGTAATGTTTCCTGACTGGGATTCGAACGCCATGGACGTGAATAGATACTTCGTTCCACTCGCTTACCATCTTTGTAGATTTCGTCAGCAGGACCAGTGTACAATGCTAAATCTGGGTTTGCCAGGTTTATAATTAACTCTTCGCCATTC
Source organism: Carboxylicivirga sp. (assembly GCF_982718395.1). NCBI lineage: Bacteria > Pseudomonadati > Bacteroidota > Bacteroidia > Marinilabiliales > Marinilabiliaceae > Carboxylicivirga > Carboxylicivirga sp. The sequence goes on along the minus strand of NZ_CEXQWX010000166.1, from coordinate 3,392 downwards.
TGTTCTGAAATAGCCAAACAAGGGATGTTAGTATTTCTGATTATTCCGTATTCATTCTTATTGGCCGACTCAAAAAACACATAAGCTGTCTCATTTGAATCCACATTATAAACAATGTGTTTTTCCTTCGATTGACATAGCACCTCGTAAGGTGACGTTTCAACATTTTTCTCAATTATCGCTTCAGTTGCAGCAGGTATAACACAGTAATGGTAAATAGCATCTGCCGGTGCTTTACCATGCTGAATAACTGCTGCGGCAAATCTACCTGAAGTGGGCTTCTCGCTACTTTCATCACGTGAATTCTGAATGCCTTGTTTTATATAAACCTGTCCTGCCGGCACGATATAAGCATTTCCTTTATTGTCCATTAACCACGATGAAGCCGCTGTAAAACTATGCTCGTTTGATTCAAGCAAACTTCCATCGAGCATAACAGCATTATCTCCTTCAGCCATATGATTCTGAAACAATACGGTTTCGGTTGGATTTTCAGAGTTATTATTTTCAATGCCCGATCCAAGGCATATTATCATATCATCGAAAAAGAAATACGACTTACGCGCTCTTAAACTCCCCTGATATTTATCGTGCTCGTGCAAAATAAAAGCATAAACACCATTTGTATGATTGGCATGTACCCCACCTGCAAAAGCCTCATCGGAGAATAACATTTCTTCATAGCCCGAAAACTGATCTACATTGCGAATATCGGCACGTAGTTCATCCAATGGGAGGTTAATAACTGTTGTGCCAGGAAAACGATTCAAATCCCAAACTTTTTGCACAAAACCACTCGATGTTTGAGTTACAGGATTTCCGGCTCCCATCACCTGCAACTGACCATGCGCTAAATAACGGCCATATAAGTTGGCTCCCAGGTATTGCTCTGATGCCCATAAATAACGTGAATGTCCTCTTACTGATGCTGCCCACTCGCCTCTTCGATGAACTGATGAACAGGCATATGGCATGACGATATGACCATTTGGTGTAACTTCAGCTGCTATTCCTTGTTTGATAAAACTATTGGCATAGCTTGTTTTTTCACCGTCAATCAATCGCAGATAAGCTGAAGCCAATTCATGATCAACCTGATCATGTCCATCAGGCGAACCTGCGTTAGCCAATATTGCAAAATGCTCAGGTATTAATTTGCCCTTTCCTTCGGGATGACGGCCCGACATAGATGTTGGCCAATGCTTTTTATTACAATAAAAACGCATAGTCAAAAGGGCTTTTTTCAGATTGTCATGAGCGGCTTCACTTACCTGAAATGGCGTTGCATTCAGGAAGTAAACCATGCGCACAGCACCGGTCATTCCGCCCGTGGCGTATGCCGGGTAATGATTGGCATGATGATAAGCCGATCCATCAATTTTAAAGGCATCATTAAGTCCCGAAGCCGGCATTAAACCATTATCAATCCACCGCGAAAAACAATTCAGGTATTGAACTTTCTGAGGATTATCCTTCATGATAAGAACACTTGAGAGCCGCCCTATTACCTGCGTATTAAAGGCATCCATGTCCATTCCATAAGTTTTTGGCTGATGAAATATTTCGCCCAGGGCTGCAAACCATTGCATTCCGTCAACCGCTTCTTTTAGCTTATCGTGCTTTGTTAAAACCTTGCGCATAATAAATAATGAGCGATAATAATTACGCCAACTGTAACCATAGTGATGAATGGTTCCAAGACCACTTCCGGCGGCAAAGCCCTGGTCGACCATGTGATCAAACAAATCGATAAACATATTTTCAAGCTGGCTTTGAAACGCTGAATCATTTGTATTCGCATAAGCAGTTGCCACCTTCATCATAAAATCAAAATAGGCTTTTACATTTTGATTCGTAGAGTTATAAAGTGTTTTTGCCTCTTTACGAGTGATGTACGGTAAGTATAATTCGGCATTGTTGCCAAACCAAATAGGTAATCCAATAATTTGGTCTCCCTTCCGTTGAATACCATAAATCTCAAATTGCTTTTGTAAGCCAGCCATGGTCTTAGCTGTCACCTTTTGCTTTTTTAATATATCTGCTTCAAAACGATTCTCAATACTTCTGAAAGCCTCCAACTCTTCCTTACTAACCTCTTGAGGCATCGGCAGATCTGGTTTTTCCAAGCTCGCCTTTTGTTGAATCAACCAATGATTACGAGTGTCTTTATTAACAAATGGAACCTGGTGATCAGGTGTGTGGTGCCGGCTATCAATTCGCTGGCACAAAAACATATGATCTATAAATACACGGCCTTTCTTAAGACTTGCCGGCCCCTGTATACGCATCTTGTTCATGGAAGAAAGAGGTACTCCCTGCATATCGCGTTCAAAAGACACCCAGGCTGCCCGCCATCCTTTATAATTGAGCCCAAAAGAAAATTGACAATTATCGGTATCATCCGTGCCAAAAACAAAGGTTAAAGCATCATCAACCGGCTTTTCATTATAAACCCATACCGCAAAAGACGGAATCGATTTATCTTCTGATTCTGGATCAAAAGCCTCGAAACCAATGGAGTGATTAAGGGTAATGCTTCCCGGCTTTTTCCATGACCATTGAAGCGATTGCTTGCCATGTTTATAATGCGCCTCGCTTAACTCTATGGAGTTTCCTTTGGTCACCTCCCACTGATTGTTATCTATCGTTTCGAACGACCACAACTTTTTGTGCCTGAATTCATCAGCTTTTAATATGAAACCATTGCCAAGTATTAAGGCCATTAAAATGCACAAACTAAAATGCCCCTTATTCAGATTGTTCTTCATTTTCCTCATCAATATTAATTTGGATTAAAAGTAAAGATATGCCCGGCATCTTTAGGGCTCATTAGTTCAGCGAAGTGCTAAATTTATTCATATGAACCTCCATTATTACATGTTCAAAAAAGGCTTAGCTTTCTGATTTGTCATTATGTGACTCAACCCTTCTATGAAGAAATCGAGGTTAATAACTGAAATCACTTCAAATTTTTGTGGAGTAACTTTTAAAACAGGAAAGATCGAATTATGTGAGACACATTTTCATTGAATATAAGAGCTAATTACTTGAATACCCTTTCTCTTTTCTTTTGCATTGCCCAAAAGAAACAAAACGCTAGTCCCATTATGCTTCTTCCCGCTCTAAGAATTAATAAATTTCACTACCAAAGTAGGACAAGCCCCTTTGCTGTTCAATTGGATTAATCCTCATTCACCCTCACTACCGGCCCGCAAATGGAACTGGCCCTCGCTCTGTCGCAACTAGGTTTTGATTAAGGAGAGTAACTCTTAGTAGGCACTGTGGTTTTTGGCCTCAGCAATGACATTGGGGCACCCACAGCATGAAATGGAGGATAAAAAAGAATTTTCCTAAAATCATGAATACGAATTAAGACTAACACATATGAATAA
>NZ_CEXQWX010000165.1:0-13010 GCF_982718395.1 Carboxylicivirga sp. | reverse complement strand
CTTTGCTATTATAAAATACCTGCCTACTCTTACACGAGTATAACAAACTAATTACAAGAAAAACAATGAGATAACGCAATATATTCACTAGTCTATATATGTTTTTGATTCAATTTTTCTCTTTAATAATTCACTTTCATTACCTAATTCTAAAGATTTTTTCCACTGTTCCATTGCCTTATCAACGTCTCCATTTTTGTAAAGTATATCACCATAATGCTCAATAATAACTTCACTTTTATCACCTCCATTATCTATAGCACGTTCAATAATGTACTTAGCTTCAAAATACCTTTCTCGCTTGAACAATACCCAAGCATATGTATCCAAATATGTTGAATTACCAGGCTCCATTTCAATACATTTACTACTCATTCTTTCAGCCTTGTCCAAATCCCGGTTCTCAAGAGTCAAGTAATAGCTATAGTTATTAAGCACTACTATATTCAGTTCATCAATTTTAAGCGACTTTTCATACGATTCAAAAGCTTTCTCAACATCCTTCTGGTCGTACGCAATATCACCAATATTAGCATATAACTGAGCTTCTAAGGCTTTATTATCTTTTACCTTTGTTAAGCCCGTTTCAAGTAATCGAATAGCCTCCTCATTATCCTTTAACTGTCCTGCTGAACTTCCGGCAAGTAAATAGAAGAACGCATTATCTGGAAAATTATTGATTGCTACCTTAGCATTTCCGTAAATTTTAGAAAAATCCTGGGTATCGATCATTAGTAATAAATAATCTTGCCATATCAGTTCATTGGAATGTTCTATCGATACGGCATTTTTATATGCTTCCAAAGCCTTCGCATTATCATTCAAAGCTCTATAAAAATTACCTTGATAGACATAAGCCATTGCCTCATAAGAATGTGTCTCAATAAGTGTTTCAAAAAACTTAGATACAAATCCCTTATTTTTATCAATGTTTTGACCATCCATTAGGAATGGAAGCACCTTTTGAAACTTCAACTCAAACGGCGTTTTTTTGGATTCTAATGCTCTTAAATAATAATTAAGGAATTCAGTAGTATCATTTTGCTGATAGGCAAGGTTTCCTAAACTAAAAAACGCCATCACATTACCAGGATCCTTTTCAAGAACGATGTTATAATATTCTTTGGCCTTGTCTGTTTCTTTCAAATACTGGTAGTAATCAGCAATTAATCCATAGTAACGAGCTTCTTCAGGATACTTGTTTGTCAGTTTTGTTAATTCATTTAGGGCAGATTTATTTTTACCCAATTCAAGTAAAATTTTCTCCTTTTCAAGAATAATAACCTCATTTAACCCAATACGCTTTTCTAATTTATCATAGGTGGCCAAAGCCTTATCACTTTCACCATTTCTTTGATATAGCTGCGCCAGTCCATACAAATATTCATCATTATCAGGATGAGTCTTAACAATACTTTCATATAACTGTATAGCTTGAAATCCAAGTTTATTCTGCTGATATAACTCAGCAAGCATTAACTTATACCAGATATTGTCAGGCTCAATTGTTATTGCTCTTTCCAATAAACCTTGCGCTTTTACAATTTCTTTTCCGGCAACTAAAATATTTGCCAACTCGTACATTGTAGCACTACTTGTAGCATCAATTTTTAGACATTCACTAAGGTACATGGCCGATTTTTCGAGATTACCCTTCATTTTTTCACGACTCGCTTCGTAGAAAAAATAATCAAACTTTCGTTTTTGTAAATCAGTAAGTTGAACCTTTTTAATTTGCTCTTTACTAATTTCCGGTGAAGAGGTTTTCTTTAAAGTATTACAGCCTGAAAGACTAATAACTACAACAAATATAACTAGTTGACGTAACTTCATTTTAGAACTTTATATGCAACAATTAGAAATGGTTTAGTTTGTTCCTGTATGACCAAAGCCACCACTTCCCCGAACAGAATCTTCAAGCACTTCGACCTCTTGAAGATCAACCTTCGAATACCTCGCAATAACCATTTGACAAATTCGCTCACCATCGTTAATAGTGAAATCATCATTGGATAAATTAACAAGTATAACCTTAATTTCACCACGATAATCAGCATCAATGGTTCCAGGCGTATTCAGAACAGTAACACCAAATTTAGCAGCTAAACCACTTCTTGGACGTATTTGTGCTTCATGTCCTTCTGGTAATTGTATAAATAATCCGGTTGGAATTAATACACGCTGTAATGGTTTCAGCAAAACAGGTCCATCAATATTTGCACGAAGATCCATTCCCGCTGAGTGCTCTGTACTATAAGCTGGTAATTGATGTTTACCTTTATTAATGATTTGAACTTTTGTCATGTTAAAATTTTAATTAAATCCTTTCTTTCAATTATATAAAGAAAGCCAAAATAGCTAACAAATATAGTGCCTTTGATTACGAAATGAAACAATTGATTATCTGAGTACAAATACTGACTGAAATATACGACTGTAATAGCAATAACAATATGAATAGTCAGTCTTACAATTGGATAAGCAATAGGGTAAAATCTTTGACCAAGAAAATAAGATATTACTGTCATCAAAAAGAAACATCCGAAAGATGTGATTGAAGCACCAATATATCCAAGCTTGGGAACCAAAATTAAATTACCAACAATTGCAAGTATTGCGCCAATACCACTTATTACAGCACCATAACTCGTTCGGTCAGTCAACTTATACCAAAGGGATAAAGAATAATATATACCAAAAAATAACTGACCTAATAGTATGTATGGAATTATCTTATTCCCTTCTATATATTCAGGCAATAGAATAAGATTAATAACATCGATAAACACTAAAACACCGATATAAATTATAAGACCGAATAAAACAAAATACTTTAAAACTTTAGCGTATAATTCTTTAGATGCATTTTGCTTTCCCTCTTTAAAAAAGAAAGGTTCAAAAGCCAGACGATAGGACTGTATAAATATCGCCATTAAAATGCCAATTTTATAATTAGCTCCATAAATTGCTAAAGATTCCATCGCATTTTCACTAAGCAGGTGAGGCATCAATATTTTATCAATGTTTTGAATTAGCATTCCAAATAATCCAACAATCATAATTGGATAAGAATACTTGATGATTGGCTTAATAGAGTTAAAACTAAGCCTAGCTGATGATGTAAATATTTTTGGAACCAGATACAATCCAATAATAACCGAACTAAGTAAATTAGCAACAAAAACGTAATAGGGCTTGATATTTGGATTATAAATCATCGATACTGATTCGTACCCATTATTTATAAGATAAGGGCACAAAACAAGGAAAAAAGTAAGAAAAACGATATTCAGAACAACTGATAGAAACTTTAAAACAGCATATTTTACAGTTCTATTTCCCATCCTTAAATCAGCAAACGGAATGCTTGTAATTGCATCCATTGCAACAATCAATGCTCCAATTACAAAGTAATCAGCCACTAAATATTCATTTCCAAGATAGAACTCAATATTTTCCTTAAATAAATAAACGAGTGCACAAAAAAGAATTGAAACTAATAAAATTACGCTCCCCAGATTTTTTAATAGGGCCTGACGATTTTCCTTATTGATATATCTGAAATAACCTGTTTCAAATCCGAATGTTAAAATAACCAACACAACAGCAATGTAACTGTAGATATTGAAAACTCCACCAACCTCCGCCTGATCCATTATACGGATATAGAATGGCATTAACAGCCAGTTTAATAACCGGCTAATGATAGTACTGGTACCGTAAATTATCGTTTCACCGGCTAGCTTCTTTATCTTGCTCAAAATACTAAGAAAATAGGGTTCCTTGATTTAAATTATTTTCTTTACCCAGATGTGTATAGGCATGTGCAGTGGCCATACGTCCTCTAGGAGTCCTTTTTAGGAAACCTTCCATAATCAGGAAAGGTTCATACACTTCCTCTATTGTACCACCATCTTCACCTACTGCAGTTGCAATAGTACTGACACCTACAGGTCCACCGTTAAACTTATCTATTAGAGTCAGTAAAATTTTGTGATCCATTGTATCCAAACCATAAGTATCAATATTTAAGGCATTTAAAGCCAAACGACTAATATCAACATCAATGATACCATTACCTTTTACTTGCGCAAAATCACGCACCCGACGCAATAACGCATTTGCAATACGAGGTGTACCTCTACTTCGTCTGGCAATTTCATTGGCTGCATTTTCATGAATCCGTACCTCCAAAATATCGGCTGAACGCTCAATAATACCAGCAATGGTTTGAGCATTGTAGTATTCTAAATGACTATTGATACCAAAACGGGCTCTTAGAGGAGCGGTCAATAAACCACTTCTGGTCGTAGCACCAATCAATGTAAAAGGATTTAAATCAATTTGAATACTTCGAGCTCCAGGTCCTTTATCAATAACAATGTCAATACGAAAATCCTCCATTGCACTGTACAAATATTCTTCAATGACAGGGCTAAGACGATGAATTTCATCAATAAATAAAACATCGTTTTCTTCCAGGCTTGTTAATATTCCTGCTAAATCTCCTGGTTTATCCAATACAGGGCCACTGGTAAGTTTAAATCCAACACCTAATTGATTAGCAATTATATTTGATAATGTTGTTTTTCCCAATCCGGGAGGACCATGTAAAAGCACGTGGTCAAGTGCTTCACCGCGCATTTTAGCGGCCTGAACGAATATTTCAAGATTTTCGACAATTTTATCCTGTCCTTTAAAATCACCGAATGAAAGAGGTCTTAACGCTCTATCAAGTTCTTTTTCGGTATCACCATTCCCCCTTATGTCGAAACTCATAATACAATCAAATTATATCCAGTTTTCTCAAATTACCAAAGAACTCATGTAAATCGAATGGCTTAGTCATATACTCATCCATACCATATGACAAACATTTTTCCCTGTCAGCGTCATAGGTATTAGCTGTTAACCCAACAATTGGCATATGTTCTCCACTGATTTTTTCCTTATCTCTGATTGCCACCGTTGTTTCCAAGCCATCCATAATAGGCATCATCAAATCCATTAAGATTAAATCATATTGTCCAAACTCCAACTTTTCCAAAGCCTCTTTTCCATGATTGGCAATATCTATTTTAAATCCGTATTTGGATAAATTCAGAAAGATAAGTTTTTGATTCAGAACATTATCTTCTACAAGTAATACTGATACAGGATGCTCAAGTTTTTCCATCAGGATTGGTTAATGTATATTTTATAAGCCGGCTTTTTTTGAAATGTCCAGCATTCGATTAATAGGTTTAACAGCTTCCGACCTGATATCTTCAATAACATCGATCGATGGCCATTCAAACTTAAGGGAATTATATAGCTTTTCAAGGGAATTAAGCTTCATATATTCACAATCATTACAAGCACATGTCGAATCATTAGGCGGTGCTGGAATAAAAACTTTTTCAGGATTAGACTTTTGCATCTGGTGAATAATACCTGATTCAGTCGCCACAATAAATTTTTTATTATCGCTTTGAGTTGAATGTTTTAGTAACGCTGCCGTACTTCCAACAAAATCAGCTAAAAGCAATAAAGGTTTTTTACATTCAGGGTGAGCCAATACTAAGGCATCCGGATTTTCCTTTTTTAGCTCAACAATCTTTTCTACAGAAAATTTTTCATGCACATGACATGCACCATCCCATAAAACCATATCCCGCCCGGTAATACTATTCAGATAATTACCAAGATTCCGATCGGGCCCAAAAATGATCTTTTCTTCTTTTGGTAAACTATCAACAATAGTTTTGGCATTAGTAGATGTAACTACAATATCAGACAAAGCTTTTATTTTGGCAGTTGTATTAACATAGGTTAATACAGTATGATCAGGATGTTCATCCACAAACTTTTTGAATTCATCAGGTGGACAGCTGTCAGCTAAGCTACATCCGGCATTTAAATCTGGTACTAAAACCAATTTATCAGGTGATAAAATTTTAGCAGTTTCACCCATAAAATGAACTCCTGCCAAAACAATGATTTTAGCGTCTGTTTTAGCCGCTTTTTGTGCCAATGCTAAACTATCCCCAACAAAGTCTGCAATGTCCTGTATCTCGTTCTTTTGATAGAAATGCGCCATTATAATGGCATTCTTCTCCTCCTTAAAGCGAACGATTTCGCTTTTGATATCGATATTAGTTGGAACCGGTTCGTCCACATATCCTCTTTTCAACCAACTATCCTTTATATTCATATTTATATAATAGAAAGAAATTTAAAAAATATAGTAATAATGATATCCTGTTAGCAAGGTTAGCATTTTTCTTTATTAATCGTAGGATACAATGTTATCATATTTAGAGAAACAAATACTAACTGCTTATTAACATGTTTAAAATCTGTTAATTTATTGATATTAATTAGTTTTTAAACTATATCAACAACGTGTTAATAGGCTTCAAATTTAATAAATTCTTTGTTTGTTAATGTTTAAAGGGAAGTTAAAAACGGTTCAAAAGTCGTATTAAAATAAATTGCTTACCAACATCGATATTTGAATGACATATCTGTATTGAAATAATTTCAATAAAAATCAACTCAATTTTATAAAAACTAATTCAATTCAGTTCACATCTTTTTAACATTAGGCAACAGGTTTTTTAACATGTTTTTAAATGAATAAAGCATCGCTATCTTTGTAAAAAAAAGTTCATGATTTTCAAATCTATAGCATTAGCAGCAGATCATGCAGGTTATCCTGCAAAAGAAGCAATTAAACAATTTTTAATTGCAAAGGGTATCGAAGTAAAAGACTTTGGTACTGATTCAGAAGACAGTACGGATTATGCAGATTATGCACACCCAATGGCCAGTGCTGTTGAGAAAAAGGAATATGAAATTGGTATTGCTGTATGTGGTAGCGGCAATGGAATTAACATGACTGTTAACAAGCACCAGGGAATACGCGCAGCCTTATGTTGGAATGTTGAAATCTCAGAAATGGCCCGTCTTCATAATGATGCGAATATATGCACTGTTCCAGGTCGTTATGTATCAATTGAAGAGGCTGTCAACATTGTTGATAAATTTGTTAATACCTTGTTTGAAGGCGGCAGGCATCAGAAGCGTATCGATAAAATACCTGTTTAAAACGTCAGGAATTGAGCAAAGTTCAAACTTTTAAAAAGGAGTCAGGGCGTGTTGCAGCAGATTTAAATCATCGGCGTATTATTCAATTTAATATGTCGAAATATGATGCAGCTGTTAAAACTGGTAAAACACGATATAAAAATATAGAGCTTGCCAAAAGTCATGCATCAGATATTAAGGATGATGTACTGAGCCGACTACCTTACCTTTTAGAAGAGTTTGAACTTAATGCTAAAAAAAATGGTGTCGAAGTTTTTTGGGCTGAGGATCAGCATCAGTTAATTGAGCAACTATCGGAGGTATTGCAAGCTGAGCAGGTTAAAATGCTTGTGAAAAGCAAATCGATGGTAACTGAGGAGATAGAACTCAATCACCATCTTGAAGTACAAGGTATTGAATCTATTGAAACTGACTTAGGAGAATTTATTGTTCAAACTGCCGGTGAAAAACCTTATCACATTGTTACGCCGGCGATGCATAAATCAAAACAGGATATAGCTGATCTTTTCAACCATCACTTTTCAACGGATAAAACTTTAAGTGCAGAAGAACTAACAGGCTTTGTGAGAAAGCTCTTAAGGAAAAAGTTTATTGATGCTGATGTAGGTATTACGGGAGCCAACTTTTTGTGTGCTAAAGAGGGAGCTGTTGCAGTAACAGAAAATGAAGGGAATGCTTTATTGTCTGCATCTTATCCGAAAACACATATTGTAATTGCTGGTATTGAGAAAGTAATTCCTTCCATAACTGACTTACCTCTTTTCTGGCCGCTATTAGCTGCACATGGCACCGGACAGCAATTGACGGTTTATAGCAACTTATTTTTTGGACCAAAAAGGGCTGCAGAGATTGATGGCCCTGAGCGGATGCTTATTTTTCTATTAGATAATAAGCGCTCTCACATTTATCAGAATAAAAAAGTTCAGACTTCGTTAAAATGTATCCGTTGTGGTGCATGTCTTAATGCTTGTCCGGTTTATAAGAACATTGGAGGTTATACATATAATACGACCTATAGCGGACCTATTGGTTCTGTAATTTCTCCACACTTTAAAGATTTTGGTAAGTATAATCATCTTAGTTTTGCTTCTTCCCTTTGCGGAAAGTGCGTAGAAGTTTGTCCTGTTCAAATCCCATTAACGGAGTTGTTGCTTTACAACCGACAAAGTACCATTAAATTGCAATCAACTGTTGATGGTTTAGTGAATAAAGCAATGTATAAAACACTTTCAGCGCGTTGGTTAATGAATTTGTTTAACGGAGGGTTTAAAAATCTTGCTTCACGTTTATTTCAAAAACGTTTTATAGGGTACAATAAAGAGTTATCCGCTTTCAGTGGAAAAACTTTTAATCAACAATGGAAAAAGCATAAAAAGAGATAAAGGTTTTTTAATGATTTTCTTACCTTAGCCACAAACTCAAATAAAATGTTATCAAACACTTGCAAATATGCCATCCGGGCTGTTATTTACTTGGCTGTTAATGATGAAGATGGAAAAAAAATCGGCATTAAACAGATTTCAAAAGATTTAGATATTCCAACACCTTTTCTGGGTAAAATTCTTCAAAGTCTGGCTAAACAAAAATTACTTAAAAGCACAAAGGGGCCTCATGGTGGATTTAGTATCGGTCGTCCGGCAGAAGAAATTACTTTGTACGATATTGTTTCAATTATCGATGGCAGTGATGTATTTACTAATTGTCTGATTGGTATGCACTCATGTAAAAGCAATAGCCAGGAAGGTTACGCTTGTCCGGTACATGATCAATATAGTGCCATCCGCAAGCAAATGTTTGATTTCTTCTCGAATGAAACAATCGCGAAAATTCTTTCAAACATGGAAGAAAAATCCGATTACATTAAGCTTTAAACATTGGTTGTTTTAAAGGGAATAGCATCCATTTCTTTATAAAGATGTTATTCCTTAATATTTTAACAGCAAAAAATGCTGCAATAATACCACTTGTATTGGCAATCATATCCCACCAATTTCCGCTTCTATAAGTTGTAAGAATTAATTGTAATAGTTCCATTATCCCACCATAAATTAAAGGCAGTATCAGAATTTTAGAAATGTTACTGATTGTTTTATGATGATGGATGTAATATTCAAACATAAATACGAATGCAAGTGTAAAGTACATTAGGAAATGAACAATTTTATCGAAATGTGGTATTGTAGAAAAGTTATTAGGGGTGATTTTACTAGTATTAATCAAACTTAAGATGGTAATTGCTAAAATTATACAGAGTGTTTTATGGTATTTTTTGAAATAATACATTTTGAAGTTTGTTTGTTGAAAACTATTGTTTTAATGTTTAAAAACTGTTGATAACTCGTTAATAAAGCACTGTTTTTCAGTGTTTCACGTGAAACAATCCTAGTAATGGCAGGCATTTATATACATGTTCCGTTTTGTTATACACGATGTTCATATTGTGATTTTTACAAAACTACTGATCAACAATTCAAAGACGAATATATTAAAGCTCTTTGTAAAGAAATAGATAATAACGCTTCTTTTTTACAAACGGAAGTTATTCAAACCATCTATTTTGGAGGTGGCACGCCTTCTACCCTCACGCCAGAGGAGTTGGAAGTTATTATAAACAAAATATCTGGATATACTTCAATTGCTGATGTTAAGGAATTTACATTGGAGGTTAATCCAGACGATGTTTCAGATTCATATATACAAGATATTGTAAGTTTGGGAGTCAATCGGTTAAGTATGGGTATACAAAGCTTTTTTGATGAGCATCTGCGAAAAATGAATCGTCGCCATAATGCCCACCAAGCCCGGCAAGCAATTGAAGTGGCAAAAAACAATGGTATTTCTAATATGAGTATTGATCTAATTTATGGTTTGCCATACATGTCATTCGATGAATGGAAATCTAATGTTAAGTTGGCTATAACTAGTGATGTGCAACATATTTCAGCCTATCATTTGACTTTCGAAAAAGGGACTTTATACTATGATTATCTAAAAAAAGGAAAACTGGTTGAAATACCGGAAGAGACGAGTGTGCAACAATTTAATTACTTAACTGAGGAATTGGTTAAGGCTGGTTTTGAGCATTATGAAATTTCCAACTTTTCGTTGCCTGGCTTAGAATCAATTCACAACAGTAATTATTGGAATGGCAAAAAGTACCTTGGTTTAGGGCCTTCAGCTCACTCATTTAATGGTACTAACAGAAGGTGGAATGTTAGGGATGTAAAGAAATACATTAATACAATAGATAAAAACGAATTATATTTTGAAACTGAAGTGCTTACCCCCATTGATCGATACAATGAATTAATAATGCTTGGTTTACGCACACAGAAAGGACTTCAACTCTCCCTGATTGATCAATTCGATAGTCAAATTATTCAATTTTTCAACAAAGAGCTTGACCATCAAAAGAAATTAGGGACTGTGGTTGTTATAGACGGTTATTGTAAGGTTAGTGACGAAAGTAAAATGATTACAGATCGAATTATTTCTGAGTTCTTTTTTATTGAGGATAACTAAACAAAGCTCATAGTAATTTGTCTTAATCGTTAAATTGATTTTGTATGGAAAATAAAACTGGAATTTTAGCTACCTATGGTTCCATTTTCTTAAATATTTTTCTATTTGTAATAAAACTTTGGGCTGGTGTAGTTAGTTCTTCTGTAGCTATTATAGCCGATGCCTGGCACACATTGAGTGATAGTATATCCTCTGTTGCAGTGCTGATTGGATTGAAAATTTCTGCAAAACCAGCAGACAGAGAACATCCATTTGGTCATGGTCGTGCCGAGGTAATTGCATCCATTGTTGTAGGAATGTTGTTGGCTATTATCGGCTTTAGTTTTCTGAAAGAATCGATTCTAAGACTTCGTAGTCAAAGTGAATTTGAGTATGGAACTTTGGCTATTGTTGTAACCATTATTTCTTTAGTTGTAAAGGAGTTTATGGCGCAATACTCCATAATAATTGGAAAACGAACCAATTCAAAATCGATGATTGCAGATGGCTGGCATCACCGCTCAGATGCAATCTCTTCACTGGTTATTCTGGTTGGAATTTTCTTCGGACAATATTATTGGTGGATTGATGGTGTTTTAGGAATACTTGTTTCACTTCTGTTATTTTATACCACTTACTCCATTTTAAAAGAAAATATCAGCCATTTATTAGGAGAAGGTATTGACGATGATTTGAGGAATGATATTATCCAACTGGCTAAGGAAGTGACTGATTTTGAATTATACCCGCATCATTTTTTAGTACATCAATATGGGAATCATACAGAAATGACATTTCATATTCGTTTGCCGGCTGATTTTACTATTCACAAAGCACATGAGATTGCTACGGCTTATGAGGTATTAATAAAAAAACGAACCAAAATTCAGGCTACTGTGCATATAGATTCATTGGAGGTTTAACTTGTTTTTTATTCCTACTAAATATTAAACAATAAACCATCACCTATGTAGACTTCTTGATTCAGTCCGATTTATAATCAGTACCACCAACGATTCTTTGAGACCTGTCATTCTTTAAATAGTACTGTCTTTCAATTACTATATTCCGATAAAAAATAGTTGAGTACCACTAAAAAACGACAAGTCACCGGTTACAAATCAAAAACTTGTGGTTCTGAATCATTTTCTACGGTCCCGAATGAAAAGTAAGCGGTCCTCTGTCACTTTCCTATGGTCCTGAATGAAAAATAAATGGTCCTAAATCATTTTCTACCGGTTCCGAATGAAAAGCAAGTGGTCCTTTGTCACTTTCCTAAGGTTCTGAATCATTTTTTGTTGGTTCCGAATGAAGTTATTGTGGTTAGAAGAGATTTTAAAATAGGAACCTATGACTTTACAATGAATCGTAAAATAAAAAAACGAACCAACATACAAGTTTATTCGCACATTGATTCGTTTGTTTATAAGTTGATATCAGTTTTTGGGTAATCAATAATTTAATGACTTACCGGTAATTGCCATAAAAATATCCAAACCGCGCAGCTGATCTTTAATTTTTAAAAGTTCGGCCAGTTTGATAAATCCGATTTTATAGTTGTATTCCGGTCCGTTATATTCTTCTGTGATCGAATCGAAATTAAATTTCTCCAGTATGCTTTCATCTGAGTATCTTAAGTATAGCTCAACCTGGTGTTCTTTTGAGTAATTAAAGTCATCGGCATAGTTCATTTTTTTATACTCATAGGCATAATTATGCGCTAATGCGGTAATATCTGAAAGAACTGCAGATCCTGTTGGATGTGCTCCTGCTCCTTTTCCAAACATAAACTGTTTGTCGTAGGCTTTTCCTTTGATTACTACGCCGTTAAATTCATCCTCCACACTGTAGATATACTTGTCTCTTCGAACAAAACGAGGAAGAACAAATAAGGTGATGTTATTACCTTCCAGTCTTTCAACCTGACCTACCAGTTTGATTTTATAACGTTTTTCTCTGGCATATTGAATATCAAAGTCAGAAATGTTTGATATCCCGTAAGTTAACACATCATTTGGATCGATAACCGAACCAAAGCTGTGTAGGGTTAAAATAATAAGCTTATAAAGTGAATCAAATCCTTCAACATCAAAGGTTGGATCACTCTCTGCAAATCCAAGATCCTGGGCATCTTTTAAAGCTGTATCGTAGGATTGGTTATGGTCAAATATTTTAGACAATATGTAATTTGATGAGCCATTTAGTATACCTGTAACCGAAAGAAGAAGATCATTGTCGTAATATTCTTCCAGGTTGCGAATTACAGGAATACTGCCACATGCTGATGCTTCGTATAATAAAGAAACTTTATTTTCTTTTTGAAGTTGAATCATTTCAGCCATATTTTCGGCCAGCATTTTTTTATTGGCCGATACGACATGTTTACCTTTTTGGAGGGCTTTTTTAACGATCTGATAAGC